>CAJOED010000255.1 GCA_905233335.1 uncultured Synergistales bacterium | reverse complement strand
GATAAAGTCTACGTTCTGTAACTGCGGGGCGTTGAACTTGAGCGAACTCCGTGAAAAAGCAAAATTGACGCTCGTATCACCTGTTACACTTATGGAGGGTGGAGCGCATGATGTCATAATGAAGGAAGCTGTGAGACGCGCGAAATGATGATGATGATTTCCCCCTGTTGTGATAATAGCAGGGGAAAATGTTTTATAGGAAAGCTGCGAACGCTATAACACTTCCGACGGTCATAACACAAAGCGTCCGGGCAAGCGAAAATCCCAAGTACCTGCACACGACAAAAAACAGCGTCCCGCTCCCAAGCCACGCAATAATAATTCCACCCAAGCATATACGGCATAAGTCCCGCGTAAAAGTCCGCTGTCTTCTCCCAAAGCACAAAGACACCCTCAACCGCAATCATGAAGTACTCTGACAACGGAAAGTTCACGAGCCTCAATACTGCTCCTGCTGATGCCGTCATGAACGCTCCCGAAAAATACAGCGGCGCAAAAAGATTCAGGATTACCCCGACTAACGGCACATCACCGAAAGTGTACGAAACCTGCGGGAAAGTTACGAACCATACAGCAGGGCTTATAGCGAGCCAGAGAAATTTTCTGCTGTACATTGCCGACAACGTCAGAGCAGAGAGCACCGACAGCCTGAAGCCTATATCCCAAAACAGAAACGGACGGAACATCAGCAGAACGACTCCCGCAACACATACGCTGTTCATGCCTTCAGCACGACGGCCAAGAACACGCGCTAACAGGCCCACCTGGATCATCAGCCCCGCACGCAATGCACTAGGAGCCGCACCCGTCAGAAGGACATACGCCCATAGCACAAGCGACAAGATTATTACGTCAGCACCGAACACAGCACTTGCACACAAAACAGCAAGTCCGACGTGAAACCCAGACACTACGAGAAGATGACTTGTGCCCCACTTGCGGTGGTTGAGAGTCAGTACGGGTATACGTTCGCCGAGCCACGCCGCACGGAGATATTGACCGACACGTTCGGGCATGTACATGGTGAGTTTTCTTGAGAGACGATAACGAACACGCGCAAAACTGAATCCTGCGGGCAATTCCTCAACGTTGCGAATTTTTACCCACGAACTTACACCTTGTGCACGCCAGAATTTACGCTCGTCGAATTTCCAGGACATTTTGAGCTGTTGCGTAACTCCGTCGAACTTTATGCGCGTTCCGGGCATTATCTCCGCAAACTGCATTTTCGCCGCAAGTTTCCCGTGATGTTCCGTGTCAATCGTCGCTACGTATATCCTGCCCCACGTCCGTACGTCCGTAATCGTCCCGGTCTCCTGTGTGAATGTTATCTCGTCAGGAAGCGGCCGGGTTATTCCGTAATACATTCTCGCCGAACACACAAGCGCAATAATCAGCCCCGCAAAAAATATCTCACGCTGTCCCGGAAAATCCTCGTCCCATGAACACGCACACACTGCCGCAAACATCACCGGCACTACAACAAACGCCCATAACCCGACATGCTCATACACAGCAAGCCCGGACGACAGCGCAACGAACACCGCAAGAGCAGGAACACGCCGCAGAATAATCATCAGCGTATAGTAATTTGTGAGCGAATATTGCGGAGCTTGGCCTCACCGATGCCCTTAACCTTCAAGAGGTCTTCAGGACCTGGTGAATGCTCCGTGCTGTTCTCTGTACTCGACAATTCTTTTTGCGATCGACGGCCCTATTCCCGTGAGCTGTTCGAGTTCTTTTGCGGTGGCTCTGTTGATGTTGATTAGTGTGCCGACAGTTGCTGATGTTGTGCGTGAGGGAGTTATTGCAGTATTCCGTCCTCCCTGTAACGTAATCTGTGAGCGAATATTGCGGAATTTTGCCTCACCGATGCCCTTAACCTTCAAGAGGTCTTCAGGACTGGTGAATGCTCCGTGCTGTTCTCTGTACTCGACAATTCTTTTTGCGATCGACGGCCCTATTCCCGTGAGCTGTTCGAGTTCTTTTGCGGTGGCTCTG
>CAJOED010000254.1:3590-4676 GCA_905233335.1 uncultured Synergistales bacterium | reverse complement strand
ATGAACTTCATAGCGATAACTTCTCTTATCGTGATAAATTTGCTTTTTGCGGGTATTGCCTTATTATTTTAGGGACTACAGAATAACGGAGCGGATTATCTATGAGCATACATATCTACGTGAACAGCGAAAAATTTATCGGCATCATGAAAAATATTCCTGTTGAGGGAGTTACCTGCGACTTTCACGTTCTCAAAGCGGGCATAAAGATTAACATGAAGTCCGTGAATGTCTTTATCGTGAAAAAATTACCCTCAATAACACTTCATGACGCGAAATATGTATTATGCTCTGATAATCCCAACGAACTCACAGACGGAGAACTCGAAAAACTATTCGACATATGGCCGGAAAGATTAACGCCTCGACTGCTCACGTTCTGCTTCAGGAAGCTCATACGGTGCATACGTACACAGCTCAAGAACACGAAAGAAGAGCAGGAACACCAGAAGCGTATTCTCGAAATGGCACAGCAGGATTACTTGACGGGACTTGCTACAAGGTGGTATCTGCAGGAGTACGTCGAGAGCCTCAAAGACAACGAGAATATTACGTGCATATATTTTGACCTCGACAACTTCAAGCTGGTGAATGACACTTTCGGACATCAGGCGGGAGATCGGGCACTTGCGGCTACGGCGGAAATGATGCAGAGAGAGTTCGACGGAGGATTTTGCGCGCGCATGGGAGGCGATGAGTTCATGATAGTTCTTCCGGGCGTGAGTGATACTTGCGGGGTTGCGGAAAAAGTCAGTGCGTTCATGACGAAACTTACGGAATACTATGCAGGTACACGCACAATGAAGATGCTGTCAGTGAGTGCTGGTATTTCGGGTGGAGCAGGGAAGACGATAGACAGACTGATACACGAGAGCGATACGGCACTGTACAAGGCCAAGAAGAAGGGCAAGGCGTGCTGTGAGATATATTCTCCGTCAATGGAGAAGCAGCACTGAACCATGCCGCATGAATTTCTACCCCAGCAATGAACTCACGAGAGCCGGAATTTTCGCGATGTCCTCATCACCCGGAACCCATAAAGCCCGCACATTGTCATCAACTACAGATAAGCCTGCGTCTTCTCGA
>CAJOED010000254.1:0-3569 GCA_905233335.1 uncultured Synergistales bacterium | reverse complement strand
CACCCATAGCACCCGAACGCCGCTGCTTTCTTGTCCACCTTTGCGACGTTGAAGACTTTTACGACGGTATCGGGGCTTTGACGTGAGATTTCTGCTGCGATCTCATGAGCTATCTTTGCTGTTCCTTCCCACATAGTGTCGTAAGCAACAGTAACTTGATTTTCCTGGTAAGCATTCGCCCATTCAGCATACTTCTTCACAATCTGCAACGGGTCATCCATCCATATAGCTCCGTGTGAGGGCGCAATAATCTCTATGGGAAGATCCAGTTTGCCGATTTCCTCAAGTTTTTTTGTGAGTATTGCCGCAAAAGGATTCAGGATATTCGCAAAATACTTCATTGCTTCCTTCCATAACAAACACTTGTCGGCCTTGTCATTGAAGAGTTCTTCTACTGCGTAATGCTGACCGAACGCGTCATTCGAGAACAGAATATTATCTCCCGTCATATATGCAGCCATACTGTCCGGCCAGTGAAGCATTCTCATTTCGACGAACACTAACTGCTTTCCGTTGCCTATGTCGAGAGTATCGCCGGTCTTCACTCCACCCTCTTTTGCCGTACTGCCCCTCAATAGATTTCACCGCGTTTGCTGTGCAGTATATCGGGGTGCCGGGAATTTCTGCCATAAGTGCCGTAAGTGCGCCGGAGTGATCGCATTCACCGTGATTAGCGATTATTGCGTCAATTTTGCGTAAGTCTATCTCGCTCTTCAAGTTCTCGACGAAATCGAATCTGTGCGGTGTCCATATCGTATCAACGAGAATATTTTTCCCTTCCTCAATCAAGTATGCGTTCTGGCTTGAGCCGTTCATGATTGAGTAGTCGTCCCCGTGAAAACTCTCAAGCTCCCAGTCAATATAGCCGATCCAGACTTACGTTATTTTTTATGTGCCTTCTCATTAATTCATTCTCCTGTCGTTAATAGCAGTGCCATTTTGAATTTCCCTTTTGCTTTCACATAGTGTCGTCCGTTTTTCGCGAACATAAAATTTTCTCCGGCCTTTATGTGATGTTCTTTGCCCTCATAACCGATTACTCCTTCAAATATCAATGCGTCCCCCGGCGCGGCATGTTCGGTTAAGCCTGTACCCTCATCGAATGTCATAACCACGACCTTCATAGCGTCATTATTCACTATGTCCATGTTCACGATGCGTCCTGACTGGTACGGCACGAGTCCGGCAAGCGAAAATATTTCTCCTGCATTCAGCTTCATGTTCAGTCCTCCTTCTGTTATTATCTCGGCATAAACACAGCCCGTTGATGTCCTGAAACCCACCGGAATATTTGCGGGAGTGATTATGCATTCTCCATCGTGGAGCAGAGCATCATTCACGATGACTTCTCCCGACAAAGCAAGAATGATTTTGTTCTGTGCGTAAGTTTCGTGGCTGATGTCGGTATCACGTGCCAGCGAAAAGTAGCTGACGTTTTCACACAACGGGCGCGATATAGTACAGCCTTCTATGGGTTGATTGTCATGCGCGATAACAAAAATTTTTCCGGGTTGTTCCTTCAGATGTCATCACCTCATGAAGATTATAGCGTGAATGTTTTTCCTGTAAGTTGTGAAGGCAACATGTACATGTATAATGTGTGTATGAATTATTATTTTGTTGATTACGAGAACACTAACACTGACGGCCTTAAAGGTATAAGCGGACTTGATGAGAATAACTCTGTTCACATATTCTACACTGTCAACGCTGACAAAATAACTTTCGGGCTTCACAGACGGCTCAATATGTCAAAGGCTGAATTGCGATATCATAAAGTTGAGGCCGGACAAAAGAACGCGCTTGATTTTCAGCTTGCTTCATACTTGGGTTATATCATTCGTGAAAATCTTGAGAATGAAAGCCACTATATTATTGTTTCTAAGGACACGGGGTTTAATAGCCTCATAACTTTCTGGAAAAAGTACAGAATCACAGTTGAACTTGTTGATGACATTGCTTCGGGAAAATCGATAGCTGCGTATGCTATAATCTCACGCTTGATTATTCTTATGAAGAGAGGCAATATTTTTTCACTATGACACTACTACTCAAGACAGCCTTTGCACTTTTTGCCGGTCTCATGATGACGCGTGCATTCAAGTATATGGGCTTCCACTTCCCTGATGTTACAGCGTTCCTCATTGCGGGCGTAATCGTCGGGCCTTATGTGCTTGGACATTTCGGATTCGGCTTCTCGAACTCATCAGAGCTTGCCGGGGTGAATATTCTCTCGAGTGTTGCGCTGGGATTTATCGCGTTCGACATCGGGAGCGAGTTCCGCAAAAATGACCTCGCAGAAATGGGCAAGGCCGCACTCATCATCGGCATATTTCAGGCTGTAGCGGCTACACTTCTCGTTGACGGCGCGTTAATCCTCCTGAGCATGAAGCTCGGCGGTGATGTTCTCCCGTTGCCTGTTGCCATAACTTTGGGTGCTATTGCGTCGGCGACTGCTCCTGCTGCTACGTTGATGGTCGTTCGTCAGTTCAAGGCGAAAGGACCCGTTACGGATCTGCTGCTTCCGATAGTAGCTCTTGATGATGCTGCAGGGCTGGTAATTTTTGCGGTGTCCATAGGGATTGCCCAAGCTATGAACGGCGGCGCAATAAATATCATGTCCATAATCGTAAACCCCGTAATAGAAATAATATGTTCGCTGGTACTAGGTGCAGTTATGGGAGAAATATTGACGCTCCTCGAAAAATTATTCTTCTCGAACACCAACAGGCTCTCAATGACGATAGCATTTATCATGATGACTATATCTCTGTCCTCACGAGAAGTTTATCTTGGCCAAGTACGCATAGCATTCTCTTCACTGCTTGTGTGTATGACTTTGGGTACTGTCTTCTGCAACATGAGCGAATACTCCGCTGACATCATGAAGCGTTCGGAAAAATGGAGTGCTCCACTGTATGCTGTATTCTTTGTGCTGTCGGGCGCGAGGCTGGAGCTTTCTGTGTTCAAGTATCCGTTCGTGATATTGACGGGCGTAATATATATTCTCGTGAGGTGCTTGGGTAAATATTTCGGTGCGCGTTTGAGTTCTACGTTCATGAATTGCAGTGAGAACGTCAAAAAGTATCTCGGCATTACGTTATTCCCTCAAGCCGGAGTTGCGCTTGGCATGGTAGTGAGTGCACAGAGCTTGGGCGCGGAAATGGGCGGAATGATACGCAATATTATTCTGTTCAGTGTGCTGGTGTATGAACTTGTCGGGCCGATGATGACACGGAATGCACTTACAGCGGCAGGAGAAATTGAGCAGAAGCAGCCGGAACATGTACATCGTGCAAGGTTTCAGAGAACATAGTAGAAACAGAGCATGTACACCCGTAATGATTCAGAGAGCAATAACCCCTGCCATTAACGACGGGGGCAAAACTTTTACTTGAGAACTACCGAATACTACAATGATATAATCACGAAAAAAAATTTTTCACACAAAAGGAGCTTCATAATCTCATGCAGAAAAATATCTCCATCATCGGGGGCTGTGGTCATGTCGGATTCCCGCTTGGCTTGGCTCTTGCGTCCGTAGCGAAAAATACTGACGGGGGGGGGGG
>CAJOED010000253.1 GCA_905233335.1 uncultured Synergistales bacterium | reverse complement strand
GGGAGTGTAAGTCGGACTGTTCCCAACGAAGTTGGGAGTGCCCCTGTTACCCCCGCATGACCTCAAGTGCACCGTTCCACATATCGCGTCCCGTCGTAACCACCGACAAATTCGCTTCATACGCACGGCTCGCCACTAACATATCAGTCATCTCACGCACAAGATTCACATTCGGATACGCCACATAGCCTTCTTCATTCGCGTCGGGGTGATCGGGCTGGTACGTCATTCGCGGCGCACTCTCGTCCTCCGAAATCCCGATTACCCGCACTCCGCCTATATCGTGATAGCCCCCGATAGTGTTGTCGAGCATCTCAGAGAATACCGGCACCCTGCGTTTGTACGGGCCTCCTGCCTTTGTGCGCGTTGTGTTGATGTTGGCCAAGTTCGACGATATCGTGTCCATCCATAAACGGTGGGCAGTAAGTGAACTCCCGGCTACTTCCATGCTGTCAAAAATCTTCATGCCGAATCACTCCTCCTAGCGTCCTGATATTACGGATCTCAACATTGCCAGCTTGCTCGTTGCTACCCTCATGAAGCCCGTATACATCATACGAGTCTCCGCAAGTACTGCCATTTCGCGCTCTGGGTCTACGTTGTTCAGGTCGAGCCGGTACTGTTCGTCCATTATCTTTGTGTCAGCGGCGTGAACATCCTTGATACTCAACGGGTGCGACGGTATGTGTGCACTGTCAGTTACCGTCATGTGAAGATGACTCCCCTGCTCCATGACCTCGCGCATCTGGTCCTCAAACGAAACATTATGACGCGCATAACCGGGTGTATTTGCGTTCGCTACGTTCTTGGTTACTGCCTGAAAACGCTGGGCGAGGCATTCGGATTCTTTCTCTATGACGCTCCATGTATAATCGCCAAGCATTATTTGTTCTCACTCCCTGAAGTTTTCTTGCGCTAATTATACACTCTCATAATCTCATCACACACAAGTTCCGCGCCCTTCCATGACCAGTGAGTATCATTCAGCCAGTAGAGATCTTTTTCGCCGCGTTCGAGGGCATCACGCAGAATTTTCCGGGAGTCTATGAACGTGTAATGTTTCGGCGATACTTTCAGCATTTCCGGGAATAATGGGTTTTCGGGACGGCCTTTTGTGTCCTTGATGTACGGGTAATACAGGTCGAACTTGTCCGGGCACGCGAGGAATAACAGCTTTATGTTCTTGTCGTGAAGGATTTTTGCGGCAGTGTTGAGGTTTCTGTTTATCATGTCAGCGTTGAAGGTGTCGTGGATGTGCCGTAAGTCTTCATGATAGAACAGCAGTAAATCTTCTTGGCCGGTATTCGTGAAAAAATTTTGTGATAGTTCTGCACGGTATACTTCTTTGCTCAAACGTTCGGAACTAATAATGCGGTAATACACAGCCCCCAAATATTTATAGTTTGCCTGCATCATTAGCGGCGGAAATAGTTTCGAATAATTTACTCCTGAGGACTTTGTGTTCTTTCTGATAATTGCTGCTTGTTACGTCTCATTGCACGAAACATGTTGTTCATCTCCATTTTAAAAATAATATTGAAAAAGATGCCGACTGCCACCGTGAGCAGCATATAAAAATCTTTTAGGCAGCCACCGTCCGCACGGAAGTTCAGAACGCGGAGGCCGTATTTTTCCTGCAAATATGCCTGATATGATTCGTCATCCCTGAAGTTCGAGAACGAGTCGCCTATTGTGATTACGTCGAAACTTCCCGTCATGCCCTCGTAAAAATTCGTGTGAGGCGGTGAGTATTTCTTTGTGCGCGTTTCTGGTGCAGTAGTATAGATACAGCCCAAGCGGTTTAGGTCTCTTCCGGAAAAAAATTTTTTCGTGAAGCCATGCCATATTATGAGATTAGCAGTTATGAACACGAACAGCAAGCCCGTAACACAAGCAGCATATTTTTTTGCGGTCATGTTATCACTCCTCCTAGAAGCGGAAATACAGAAAGTCAGATATGCCCGAAAAGTTCACAAACGACACAACAGCCAGCCCGACAACTACCAGCACCCATACAGCACTTGGCCGGAAGCGTTCGAGAATTTGTTTTGTGTTTGGGCAGAACAGGACG
>CAJOED010000252.1:1949-3631 GCA_905233335.1 uncultured Synergistales bacterium | reverse complement strand
GGCTCGACAAAGGAGTCGGTGGTTTCAGGATTGACGCGATAACATACATCAAGAAGCCCGCAGAATTTCTCGACGGCACACCTGACGGCAAAGACGGGACAGTGAACGTTCACACGATGACGGCAAACACACCGGGTATACTTGACTTTCTGCACGAGTTCAGGCGTGAAGTTTTCGACGGACGAGATATTTTCACGGTTGGAGAAGCTAACGGTGTCAGTCCTGATGAGCTGTCTGAATGGGTCGGCGAACGTGGAGTGTTCGATATGCTTTTCGAGTTCAGCCACGTAACATTGCCGCTCGGGGACGCTGAAATATGGTGCTACCCTGCCGAGTGGAAATTGACGGACTTGAAGCGCGCCCTCACCGCAACACAAACCGCAACGAAAAATTCATGGTGCCCGGTGTTTTTCGAGAACCACGACCAGCCTAGAAGCGTAAATCACTTTTTCCCTGAAGGAGTCGACACACAGAAGGCCGCAAAAGTTTTGGGGGCTGTGCTTCTCACTATGAGGGGTACGCCGTTCATATATCAGGGTGAGGAGCTTGGGATGTCGAATCGTGAGTGGCGGAACATTGACGAGCTGAACGACATACAGACAAAGGGACAATACAACTTTGCGCTGAATGAGGGATTTTCGCCGGAGGAAGCTATGAAGTTTGTGCGGTACTTCACGCGGGACAATGCGCGGACTCCGATGCAGTGGACTTCAGGAACGAATGCGGGGTTTTCTGAAGGGGGAAAAAAATCGTGGCTTCCCGTGAACGAGAACTATACGGAGATTAACGCGGCGAATGAAGCGGAAGATGATGGGTCTGTGCTGTCGTGGTACAAAAAGCTGATGACATTGCGCAAAAGTCATGAGGAACTTATCGCGGGAGATTATGAAGAACTTTTTAGGGAGAGTGAAGAGATTTTTGCGTTCGTGAGGGGCGGAAAGTTTATCACGGTTGCGAACTTCTCACAGAATACTGTAACCCTGCCCGACGAGTTCATGAACAGAAAAATACTTCTCGACAGTGAAGAGAACGATAACACTTTGGAGCTATCACCGCTTGAAGTGAGAATATACATGTAGTTAGTTCTGCGGGGGCATCCATAAGAATAACCCTTCAGCCCCTGCAAGTTTCCCCAGCATATCAAGCATATCATCAGGAGCATTGTAGACGGTCATATAGAGATCTTCACGATCGAGAGTGATTAAGGCTTCACCTACGAGAACATCTACATGAGGACATTCACACACGGAGGCCGCTAAAATTCCGGGTGCGGGGTTGGTCGTCCATTCGTCATTAATGCAAACGTCAAAGTCATAATAGCAATTCAGTTTGAGGAGAACGTCCGCGAACTTCATACGCAGATGCATTCTCCCCGAATAATATTTTTCGACCGCGAAATACTGCCCTTTGCTGTCTGCTTTGACCTGTTCAGGCAGTATATCGACAACGTAATATGTTTTTTCGAACAGCGGCGATATATCTCTACTCAACTGTAACGCTTTTCGCCAAATTTCTCGGCTTATCGACATCAAGTTTCCGCGCAACAGCTACATAGTACCCCAGCAGCTGCAACGGAATAACAGCCAGACTCGCCGCAAAATGTTCATCGGTTTCCGGGACGTGGAACACAAAGTCAGCGTCATCCTTCAGGTACTCACAGCCCCTAGTCGACACCACCAGCA
>CAJOED010000252.1:1139-1897 GCA_905233335.1 uncultured Synergistales bacterium | reverse complement strand
GATTTTTGCGTCATGATACCCGCTACGAGCATACCGCGTTCGATGAGGCTTATGGGTCCGTGCTTCATTTCTCCGGCGGCGATTGCTTCACTGTGCAGGTAGCTTATCTCCTTCATCTTGAGGCTTCCCTCCATAGCAACAGCGTAGTCAATATTACGGCCAAGATAGAATGCGTTTCGGGCGTTAATGAATTTCCCGGCGATTTCTTCAAGTCGTTCTTTCTCGTCGAGTATCTCGTCAATTTTCTCCGGCAGTTTCTGGATTTCGCTGATGAGGTTTTCGCACTTCATGTCGTCAATCGTCCCGCGAACTTTTGCGAACTGCACCGCAAGAACATAACACGCGATTAACTGCGCACTGTATGCCTTTGTCGTAGCAACTGCTATTTCGGGGCCGGCCATAGTGTAAAACACGCTGTCAGCTTCACGGGCTATAGTGCTTCCGACGACGTTCACGACTGCCAGGGTCTTTATGCCGTTTTCGTGTGCTCGTCTCATTGCGGCGAGGGTGTCGGCTGTTTCCCCTGACTGTGAGATGATTATTGCGAGTGCGTTCTTGTCGAGCGGCATATTACGGTATCGGAACTCTGACGCAAGCTCTATTCTCACGGGGATTTTCGCGAGATCCTCTATGACGTACTGTGCAACAGCCCCGGCATGATACGCTGAACCGCACGCAACAATATATATCTGTGAAACGTTCTTTATGGCCTCGTCAGTCAGTCCCATTTCGCTCAAGTCTATTCTGTTCGAGTGGAA
>CAJOED010000252.1:0-1128 GCA_905233335.1 uncultured Synergistales bacterium | reverse complement strand
TCCTTCATCATGAAGTGCTCGAAACCGCCCTTTTCCGCTGCTTGTGCATCCCATGTTACCTCGCTCAACTCTTTATGCTTTGCGTAACCTTCCGTGTCAAAGAAACGTACTACTCCCTTCTTGAGCTGTACTATGTCCATGTTGTCGAGGTAATAGACCTGCCGTGTGTCCTGAAGTATCGCTGAAACGTCCGACGCAAGAAAGCTCTCACCTTTTCCCTGCCCGGCAATGAGGGGATTATCTTTTCGGACTCCCCAGACTTCTCCGGGACAATCACGGAAAAGCATAACGAAACAATACGAGCCTTCAATCTTCTTCACGGCCTGAGCTATGGCTTTGAGGGGGCTTTTCTCCTGCTTGTAGTAGAAATCTATCAGCTTCACGGCGGCTTCTGTGTCGGTCTGTGAATAGAACTCGTAGCCGTAATTCGCAAGCATGTTCTTTATCTCACGGTAATTTTCCACTATGCCATTGTGAACAGCAACTACTGCCATGTCGTCGCTCCATAGAGGGTGGGCGTTGATGTCGGAAGGTTCTCCGTGTGTTGCCCAGCGCGTATGACCGATGCCGCCGCAATCTTCTCCGACAAGACTTTGAGTCGGCCTTTGTTCTTTGCGACCTTGATGTTTTCGCCGTCGAGTACAGCAATCCCGGCAGAGTCGTAGCCCCTGTATTCGAGCTTGGCCAAGCCGGAAAGAAGTATATCGCTTGCTTGTCGTTCGCCCGTGTAACCTAGTATTCCGCACATGATGTTTTCTCCTTTTGGGTTTCGTGTTTTGTGAATATTGTAGCCTAAATGATAGAATATTTCGCGGAGAGGCGTTCATGTTGAGAGTGTGAATGCGGCTGCCAGGTGTCGCCCTAAGTAGCCTGAAAATATTTTCGGGTGAAAGGAGGTGAGAACCATGCGGAATATGCTTGACGGCATAATAAAACTGTTACAGTACGTTTCCGTTACCGCAACAGTCCTTGAGCTGATTTTGAGGCTCATTCGCTTTTTCCTTTCCCATTAAGGGATTGAGTGCTTTTACTAGACTTGCCTGAGATGGGGATAACAGCCCCGTTCTTGGGCAGTCTTCTTATTCCGTCCCGACTCTCCAAGACGGAATTTATTATACACCATTCACA
>CAJOED010000251.1:1000-2695 GCA_905233335.1 uncultured Synergistales bacterium | reverse complement strand
TGATGATGCTCCTGCTTTTTGTTATTGAGGCACAAGCGGCACAGAACATCAAGATAGAGATACCCGAAGTCATATACACGAATGAAGACACGTTACAGCTCGGCAAAATCGCGAAAATCACGGGCGGGAATATTCGCACACGTAATACTCTGTCAGAAGTTCAGGTGTTCACGGACGGGGAGAGATTATCACGGAGAGAAGTTCTGCGTGCGATAAGTGAGAGTGAAGCCAGCGACGCAAGAATAGAACTCTACATGCCGTCATACTCACTGATAGAATCACCGGGCTATGAAGGAAATTTTACGGAGAGTGCTAATACTTCACGTTCAGCGTCAGACCTTGCGCCGATGATAAAATCACTTGCGGCATGGGCGGGAAATGTTGAGGTTTCAGCGAGTTCACCCGTTCCCGACGGAAGACTGATTGATCCTGCAAGCATTATTCCCGGCACACAGGCGGCAACGTTGCGTTTTCAGGACAGCAATGGGCGCGTGCGTTCTCTCTCTGTGCGTCTGACGTGGACACAAAGCGTTATGGTAGCTTCTCACAACATCAGGAAGGGCGACAAGATAACACCTCATGACCTTATGACCCGAACAATGAGAGTAACACGTCCGGGGCTGTATGCGTCGAGTCCTGAAGAGATTTCCGGCTTCACAGCTAATCACAACATCAAGCAGGGGGAGCCGGTATTATTGAGCAACCTCACGAGTTCGAGCGTCGTGAAAAAGGGTCGGCCGGTGAGAATAATTGCGCGTATCGGTGCGGCGAGTGCGGCGGCTGACGGTGTGCTGCTTGATGACGGTCGTCCGGGCGAATGGGTGAGAGTTCGTCGTACTGACGACAGAAAAATAACCCTAAGAGCGCGTATAATCAATGAGAACACTGTAGAAGTGAACGTAGAATAATTTTCAGGAGGTGCAGTAGTAATGACGAGAAAGATATTTTTTGCGGCTGTATTTGTCGTGATGATGTCGGCGTGCGCTAATGCCGGGTCATTATGGAACGACAACGCTAATTTGTTCGCGGATTCGAGGCCGGGACGTGTCGGAGATATTATCACGGTGCTGGTCAGTGAAAGAACAAGCGCAAAGGACGAGGCCACTATGGACGTGAGCAAGACTACCAACAACAACATCAACAACGGCGAACAGGGAATGGGTATCCTGAACTTTGTACGGGGGCTGCTGTTCAGCACATCGAACTCATCGACAGGGGACGGAAGCGTAGAAAGAACTCACAACGCCAGCACAACGCTTGCATGTCTTGTTACCGAAGTACTGCCGAACGGGAATTTGGTGATTGAGGGCACGAGGGACATACAGACGAGCGGAGAAGTGTTACAGTTTCAGTTAATCGGAGTGATACGGCCTCAAGATGTCAATGCCGACAACCAGATACGGAGTGAGTTAATTGCGAACGCTGAACTTGCGGTGAAAGGGCGCGGCATGATTTCGAGAACGCAGAAAGTCGGAGTCATAACGCAGATATTGCAGACGGTGTTTTAGCGGTGATGAGAATTATGATGAGAATGATAACGAGAAAGATATTGTGTGTTGTGTTCCTGCTGTTGTGTGTGAGTTCGTCATTTGCGGCGGTCAACCTGCAGGACATGGACTTTTCGCGCGTCAATCCTGAAGTGAGAATCAAGGACATCACCGACGTAGAAGGAGCAAGAAGCAACCAGCTCACTGG
>CAJOED010000251.1:0-898 GCA_905233335.1 uncultured Synergistales bacterium | reverse complement strand
ACACGAAACATAGCGGTTGTAGCACTCACTGCCCAGCTCCCTCCATACGCGAGGCCGGGACAAACTATCGACGTGAACGTGAACACTATGGGCAATGCTTCAAGCCTTCAGGGAGGAATGCTGATACAGTCTCCTCTGCGTGCGGCGGACGGGAAAGTTTACGCGGTTGCGCAGGGGCCGGTGATAGTCGGCGGAGGCAGTGCGTCGGGTGCGGGTGCTTCACGAACGCAGAACATTCCGACAGCGGCAAGGATTCCGGGAGGCGCGATAGTGGAGCGTGAAGTTCCTTCTGACTACACGACGGGCGGACAAGTTGCGCTGTTGCTGCGGGAGCCTGACTTCACGACATCACAGAGAATCGCCGATGCCATTAATGCAGTGTATGGTGTTGTAGCTTATGCAGTGGACCCCGGGCGCGTCGAGATAAATTTACCGGGTGAATACGTGCAGGCTCCGAATGCATTTCTCTCACATGCCGGGAACATCTACATAGAGCCTGACCAGACCGCAAAAGTTGCTGTGAATGAGAGGACTGGTACTGTAGTCATGGGCGGCAACGTGAAAATTTCTGCTGTCGGTGTTGCGCATGGGAATCTTGTCGTTGAGGTCGGCGAAAATGCTGTCGTCGTACAGCCGGAAAGCCTTAGTGATGGAGTTACGACGGTAGTGGGACGTACGGACATTACTGCTGACGAGGAAGGCGGGAGCATGATAGCTATGCCTGCAACTACTACAGTGAGAGATCTCGTGAGGGTGCTGAACTCACTCGGAGCGCGGCCAAGAGACATAATAGAGATATTACAGGCAATCAACAGAGCCGGAGCTTTGCACGGTGAACTTGTTACGATGTAGGGAGGTTTGCAGAAAATGTTACGGACAAACGGAATGAGCAGTGCAA
>CAJOED010000250.1:1725-3445 GCA_905233335.1 uncultured Synergistales bacterium | reverse complement strand
TCAAAAACTTTTTCCCCTGCTTCGCACTTCTGAATCACATTCACAACCCCGCGCACCTGTTCGAGGTCGTTGATGTACTCGTCGTTGTGTGAGCCTGCCTGAAACAGAATAATCTGCGCATTGAGGCTGTCGAGTTTTCCGCGCAGTTCTATTACGGGGTGGGACTTCTCAATCTTCACGCGGGCATTGAGGCTTGTACGTGTCATGCTCCGAGCGTCGCAACCATTACGGCCTTTATCGTGTGCATTCTGTTTTCTGCCTCGTCGAAAACTTTTGATGCTTCACTCTCAAAAACTTCCTCCGTAACTTCAGACCCCTTCACCGCCGGAAGACAATGAAGAAATATCGTGCTGTCCTTTCCTGTAGCGTTCATGATTTCGGTGTTGACCTGCCACCCGCCCAGCAACCTGTAGCGTTCCTCCTTGAGTGCCTCTTCTCCCATTGAGACCCAAACGTCCGTATATATTGCGTCCGCCCCCTTCACGGCTTCTTTCGGGTCATTGATGACGGTAATGGTTGAGTGTTCTGCAATTTCGCGGCATTTCGTGAGAAGGTTTTTGTCCGGCTCAAGTTCTTTGGGAGATGACACGACATAATTCACTCCCATTTTCGCACAGCCTATCATGAGTGCGTTGCTCATGTTGTTACGTCCGTCGCCGAGATACACGAGCTTCAAGCCCCGTAAAGTTCCGAAATTCTCACGTAACGTCAGGAAGTCCGCTAGAACTTGTGTTGGGTGATCTGTGTCAGTGAGTCCGTTCCACACGGGAACACCTGAATATTTCGCGAGATCTTCAACCACTGACTGCTTGAAGCCACGAAACTCTATGCCGTCAAACATGCGGCCAAGTACGCGGGCGGTGTCTTTCACGTCTTCTTTTGCGCCGAGCTGTATATCGTTCTTGTTGAGGTATTCGGGGAATGCTCCCTCGTCGTTGCAGGCTACTGTGAATGCACAGCGTGTCCTCGTCGATGACTTCTCGAAAATCAGCGCGATGTTCTTTCCTGATAATGTATTGCCACGAATGCCGGCTCTCTTCTTTGCTTTGAGGTCGGCGGAAAGTGTCAGCAGATAATCTATTTCCGACGGCGTGAAGTCCATGAGTGTGAGAAAACTTCTGCCCCTGAGATTTACGGCCATAATGTATAATGCCTCCTGTAGTGAGAAAAATTTTTTTGCGATTATAACACTGTGTGCTAAACTCTAGAAAATTCATGAAAGGAGAATTGACAATGACGCAAGAAATTGCTACAATCGAACGCCGAACGCCAATCCACTATTGTCCGTAATTATCACGTCATACAATGAAGCCGAATACCTGCCCGAAGCAATCGAGAGCTGTTTATCGCAAAGTTTTTGTGATTTCGAGATAATCATAGGTGATGACGGCTCGAACGACAACAGTCCCGAACTCATCAAGCAATACTGCGAGAAATACCCCGGCAAGATACGCACCTTCACGATGGAGCGTCCCAAAGACAAAAAATCTATTATTCCCACATTGCGAGTGTCTGACGTCATCAAGCGCGGACTTGAAACAGCAAGGGGAAAATATGCCGTAATCCTGAACGGTGATGACTATTTCTGCGATGACGAAAAATTCTCTGACGCTGTGAAATTCCTTGAGGCCAACCCGAAATACAATGCATACGTGAGCGCGTTTAAGTGGCTGTATCAGGACGGAAGCGAAAAATTCACGTACCCTCCCGATTATTTCTG
>CAJOED010000250.1:0-1625 GCA_905233335.1 uncultured Synergistales bacterium | reverse complement strand
TACGCTGACAATGGGACAGTGTTTGCTCTGGCGTGCGCGGGAAAATGGAAGTTCTCCGACAAAGTAACATTCACGTACAGACAGCGCGACGGGAGCATCGTATATACTGTGCCGAAAATGGAGTATCAGGTGCTTCATATTGCGTTCCTTCAGGACTTGTTATGTTCCGGCCGCATGAAGTGGGAGACGTACTGCAAGTTTTACGGGGCATTCAGATTTGTGTACGAGCATAGACAGGAGCTTGACCCCGACAAATACGAGAAATATTTTGTGAACTGTGAAAAATACGGCAACAATGTACTTCTTGCGCTCTCGAAATGTGATAATGACCCGGAAAGCAGACGCTATATTTCCCGTGTCATGATGAGGTGCAAAATAGCCTCGCGATACTTCAGGTACACCGGGAAGTTCTACAGGATACCGAGAAAGCTCCGAAAGATATTCAGGAAATTATTACCCCGCTCATAACCGGACGGGGCAAAAAAATATTTTTATCAAAAAAATATTTTTATGGTAAACTCTAGGAAATTTATGAAAGGAGTATTGCACGAATGAGTAATTTTGTGTATAATCAGCTCACAGCTCACAGCCTCGTAATGTCTTTCTTGATATTTCCAAAGGGTTAGCAATTCTTATCGTAGTTCTTGGTCATACAATACAGTATAACACAAGCCAAAGTGTTAATGCTCTGTCATTCAGGGTGATATATTCGTTTCACATGCCGCTGTTCATGTTCCTGGCCGGTATGGTGTTCTCGCTGAAGTTCCGTGAGTTTATCCCTGAAAATTTTTCGTTCCGTGATTTTCTGCGCGAACTGAAAAAGGCGTTTTGCGGGCTGTTCGTACCGTTCGTGAGCTGGACGGTTGTGTATTACTTTCTGCGGCACAATGACGGAACACTGACTTACTTCAAGAACGTCATAAAATCTCCCGACTATTCTTTATGGTTTCTGATTACGTTGTTTTACTGCCGGGTATTTTTCGTTTTTGTCCTTGCGTTGTTTCGTGGAAAAAAGATAACATCATTTACGGCACTCCTGATTGTATTCTATGTTGCCGCGTATAAATTATTACCTGGTATTGCGGGCGGAGGTTTCTTCAAGTTCCACTTTCCATATTTCGCGCTTGGGATTTTCTTCTGCAAGTTCACCAACAAATTCGAGGCACTCTTAAACAGCAGGACAATCAACATAATTACGTTCATTCTATTCCTGATATTTGCTCCGTTATGGTATCTCACCAGCAAAAATCCCGTAGAACTATTTTTGTCCCGCTTCATGCCGATAAATTATGCTGCAAAACTGTATTTTTATTATAAGCGTGCAGTTCCGTTTTTGGGAATAACATTATTTATGTCGTTCGCGAGATTTCTTTCACGCAAAAACTTGGGCTACGTGGATAACTTTTTGAGCTTCACGGGACAACTTACACTCGGAATATATGCCATTCACGGCACATTCATAAGGGTCCAGCCGCTGTTCATAGCATCGTTAGCAATCAGCATAATAATAACTTTCGTAATAGCGAAAATTCCGGTGATAAGATTTTTCCTTCTTGGGAAACGATAGAACGAAAACTTGACAAAAAAACGCACAGAGTTATAATTATCAATCGTGAACGCGGGAT
>CAJOED010000249.1 GCA_905233335.1 uncultured Synergistales bacterium | reverse complement strand
AGTGAATCATAGCGTTGCCTGACGTGTTCAGCTTCCTTTTCACGAAGTCTTTTCTGACTGGCAATGTCCATGAGTTTCTCATACAGTTTCGTGATGTCTGAATCAGAACGTATATTGCCCAGACTGAGATTATTCATGATGTTCTGGTATTCCTGATCCAGAATCAGCCTGTCCTGTGTTGCGAGTATCCTGTGAACCGACACAATGGCCATGTTGAGAGCTAGCATTGTGTGCTGAGGATCATATTCCTGTTCCTGAGCTGCAAACGATGGACTATGCATAGAAGATGCAATGACAAAGAGAGATATTATTTTGCGAATGATATTCATGAAACAGCCTCCTTAATGAGAATAATAAAAAACGGAGAAGCAATTATTCATCACTCCTCCGTTATAGTTTACATGATTATTCGTTAAGATTCTTACTTGCCTGCTAAGTATTCATTCATACTTGCCGCCGCGCGTCTGCCCTCACCCATTGCGAGAATGACCGTAGCCGCACCAAGCACTATATCACCGCCGGCCCATACACGAGGAATGCTCGTCTTCTGGTTTTCGTCCACGATGATATTTCCGCGTTTCGTAACGTTCAGTCCTTCCGTCGTCTGCGACATTAACGGGTTGGACTCATTGCCCAAAGCTACAACAGCCGCATCAATTTCGAGCACGTGTTCAGTTCCCGGAATTGCTACTGGTTTGCGCCGTCCTGATGCATCGGGTTCGCCGAGTTCGTAGTTCAGGAGTTCGACTCCAGTCAGCCTGCCTTTTTCGTCGCCGATGAATTTCGTCGGGTTCTCAAGGAAGTGGAAATCTACGCCCTCTTCTATAGCGTGTGCAACTTCCTCAACTCTTGCGGGCATCTCTGCACGTGTCCTTCTGTAGACGCAATATACTTTTTCAGCACCGAGTCTTAGTGCCGTCCTTGCACCGTCCATTGCAACGTTACCGCCGCCGAAAACAGCTACTCTCTTGGCCTCGAATAACGGCGTGTCTGCGTGCTCTCTGTCGTATGCCTTCATGAGGTTTGAGCGTGTGAGATATTCATTTGCGCTGAATACTCCGATGAGGTTTTCGCCCTCAATGCCCAAGAATTTCGGGAGTCCTGCGCCCGTTCCGATAAATGCCGCGTCGAAACCTTCACTGTCGAGAAGCTGCTCAAGTGTTGCCGTACGTCCCACTAAGAAGCTCGTCTTGAACTCAACGCCCATTTTCTTCAAGTTCTCCACTTCCTTAGCAACAATCGCCTTCGGAAGCCTGAACTCCGGGATACCGTATACCATAACGCCGCCGGTCTTCTGGAAAGCCTCGAACACCGTAACGCTGTGTCCTGCCCTGCGAATGTCCGCCGCAACCGTAAGTCCTGCAGGCCCTGACCCGATGACCGCGACTCTTTTTCCTGTTTCGGGTGCTGGTGTCGGAACGGTGATTTTGTTGTTCGCGCGCTCCCAGTCTGCTACGTAGCGTTCAAGCCGTCCGATTGCCACTGCCTTTTCGGGGGACTTCAGCATTTTTCCGACGGTGCAGAAGCTCTGGCACTGTTTCTCCTGCGGACATACACGACCGCATATTGCCGGCAGTAAGTTCGTGTTCTTGATTGTGTCTACCGCGCCTTTGAAATCTCCCTGCTGAATGTGCTTGATAAATTCGGGAATAGGTACTGCAACGGGACAGCCCTTTTTGCACGGAGCACCTCCACACTGTATGCATCTTTCAGCCTCGACGCGTGCTTGTGTTAGCGCAACTTCTGACATGTTGTGTGCGCGTACTGTTGGTTCCTGCGAGGGCATCTCCTGCTGTGGGATTGCTGTTCTGTCTTTCGGCGTTAATGTCTTGCCCTCAATGCCGGCCCAAATTTTCGCGGCTTCTTCCTGCAGCATTTCCGTAGTTTTGAACTCACTCATAGTTACGCACTCACCTTTCCCGCGTCAAGACCTACCCTGCATTTGTGATCTGCTTCGCGCTCTTTGTCCTTGAAGGCCGTCATTCTCTGCATCATGTTGTCGAAATCAACCTCGTAGCCGTTAAATTCGGGGCCGTCAACGCATACGAATTTCGTCGCATCTCCGACCTTCACACGGCAGCATCCGCACATACCAGTGCCGTCAATCATTATTGTGTTGAGTGATGTAGTTATGGGTACTCCGAAAGGACGAGCCGCCGCAACGCAGAACTTCATCATGATAGCAGGCCCTATTGAGACTATTTCGCTGACTTTCTCTTTCTCGCAAATTTCCGTAAGAGGTGCCGTAACTACTGCTTTGCGTCCGTAAGAGCCGTCATCAGTTACGATGATTAACTCATCACTTGCCGCTCTCATTTCGTCCTCAAAGAACAGAAGATCCTTTGTCCTTGCGCCGATAATCGTTACTACTTTGTTGCCGACTGCATGATTGGCCTGCACTATCGGGTGAAGTGGAGCGATTCCGATTCCGCCGCCGACGCAGAGAACGAGTCCGTCTTTCTTCTCGATGTGCGTGGGTTTTCCCAAAGGCCCTACAAGAACGGGTACATTATCGCCCACGTTGAACGTTGCGGAAAATCTCCGTGTTGTTGCTCCGACCGTCTGGAACACGATAGCGATCCAGCCTTCTTCAGCGTTTGCGTCCGCGATCGTCAGCGGTATTCTTTCGCCGTAATCCTCATCAAGCTGGAAGATGATGAACTGTCCGGCTTTCCTGTTGCGAGCTATTTCGGGTGCTTCAACTTTGTAGTAAAAAACGCTCTGGTCTCTCTCTTTGTCATAAGAAAGCTGGCGTTTCTCAAGTATCTTATGCAAAACTATTCCCCCTCATTATATTATTATTGCTGGAAAAGTTGATAACCTGTTTATGATAAGCCCAAATTACTTTTAACACAAGAAATTTTACAGCAAAAAATTTTTGTTGGGCGCACTAAATACAAATAAACCCTCCGGCATGATACCAGAGGGCGAAATGTTATCATTCTTACGCGATAATTGCCTGTGCTTCTTCCTGAATCTTTTTGAGGTGTTCAGGGCTGACGAAACTTTCAGCGTAGAGCTTGCAGATGTTCTCCGTCCCTGAAGGACGCGCCGCAAACCATCCGTCCGCTGTCGTAACTTTCAGTCCTCCGATTGACGCATTGTTGCCCGGAGCTTTCGTGAACTTCCCGGTGATTTTCCCGCCCGCGAGAGTGTCGGCTTTGATGTCGTCGGGAGAGAGTTTTCCGAGTGCTGCTTTCTGTTCGGGGGTTGCAGGGGTATCAATTCGCGCGTAATAGCTCGTGCCGTACTTGGCCTTTATCTCGTCATAATGTTCTGCTGGATTCTTTCCTGTTACGGCTGTGATTTCGCACGCAAG
>CAJOED010000248.1:1623-4074 GCA_905233335.1 uncultured Synergistales bacterium | reverse complement strand
TTTTCGCCGGCTTTGTGTGAAAATCGCAGGGCTGGCGTTAATATTATGGAGGAGGAATTACGTAATGAAAATTGAGGAAATCAACAAAATTTTGGGCTTTAATCCCGAAAACGCATGGAAGCCGGACTACCACCCAGGCTATGTATCTGATGAGGAGAACGAAGAAATTATACAGCTCCTCGAAAGCCTGACAGAAGATGACTTGCAAACAGCGAGAACAGAAATAGTCGGTCGAGATGGACGAGTTAAAGAAGTAATTATATGGTAAGAATTGAGAAAGTAAAGTTTGACTACGAGAAGCCCGCTGAAAAATTTTTCCGCAAACATGAAGATATACGTGAAGCATTCAGAATTGATGTTATGAAAATCATAAACATGGATCATCCTGAACAGGTCAACTATAAGCCTTTGCAGGGAATGTTGAAAGGATATTCACGTATTGCCATAGGAAGCTATCGTGTCATATACAGATTAATCAACGGTGAAGTCGTTGTTGTTATGCAGGTTCACGGGGCGACATCTACAAAAAATTTCGGGGGTGAAATCTTTGGCATTCACATTTTCAACACTCATACAGCAGATAATCAACGGCTTGTCTCTCGGCAGTGTCTACGCTCTGATAGCTGTCGGTTATTCTCTGGTATACTCAATACTATTATTCTCGAACTTTGCGCACGGAGGGTTTCTCGTTGTCGGGGGATACGCCTGCTACTACCTTCTGACACAATGGGGCTACGGAGTTGCTTTCTCCATGTTCGGTGCGTTAATCGCTTCAGGACTCGCCGCAATCATCACCGAACGCCTGGCCTACAAACCTATACGCGAGCGCACAACCACAACGCTGTACTTACTCATTGCGTCAATGGGCGTTAATATCGTCATCGAAAATCTTTTTGTCGTTACGGTCGGAGGTCGTATCCGTGCACTTCCGCAAAATACATTTCCCACCGGCATATTTCGTCTTTGGGAGGGCGTAACATTGAGTGCTTCCGACATTCTCTCGCTCGTAACAGCCGTAATCTTTCTCTCACTCCTGCAGATTTTCCTGAACAGAACTCGCTGGGGCTTGGCGATACGTGCGGCGGCTTGTGATATTCGTACGGCGGGACTAATGGGAGTGAATGTTACGTTCCTGATAAGCCTGGTATTTTTCGTTGCGGGAGTTCTTGCGGCGGTCGGCGGAATATTCTTATCGGTGCGCTACAGCCTTTACCCGCAGTTGGGGAGCATCACGACAAAAGCATTCATTGCGGCTGTAATCGGGGGACTCGGCTCATTGCCCGGTGCTGTCGTCGGAAGTCTGATACTTGGACTTGCGGAAATGCTCACGGCAGGTTTCATCAGTTCACAGATGAGGGATCTAGTGGTGTATTCTCTGCTGGTCATTATGTTATTGATACGTCCTGCAGGATTTTTCGGAAAGGCGGTAAGTGAAAAGATATGAAGAGAAATATCATACTAATCATTATCGGCTTATGCTTGGCGTTATGGCCTTTGGGAGGCTATCAGGAAGGCATAGTAATTCTCATGTGCATAAACTGCATTGCGGCTATGGGTGTGTCGATTCTTACGGGCTTCACGGGAATATTTACGCTCGGACACGCGGCATATATGGCACTCGGCGCATACACTACGGCGATTATGACGGTGCGTTACGGAGTTCACTGGCTCCCGGCAGTGATTGCAGGGGGATTAATGGCTGTACTTATTGCGTGGCTCATCGGAGTCCCGACACTGAAACTTACGGGCGACTACTACGCGATTGCGTCAATCGGACTTGGTGAGGCAATACGTCTCATTCTCGAAAACTGGCAGTCCTTCACACGTGGTGCGCGGGGTTTTCCGGGAATTGACCCTTACACGACGCGTACAATGGCAGTAACGACATTCATAATACTCGCAATAATGACGTTCAACTTTCTCGACAGCAGACTTGGCCGTGAACTTAGAGCCTCACGGGACGACAGCACAGCGGCTTCACTGATGGGCTTCAACACTCCGCATACACGAATGAAGGCACTGGTGATTTCGGCGTTCTTCTGCGGGATTGCGGGGTCATTGCTGGGGGGATACATGAGCTTCATACAGCCCTCAATGTTCGACATGATGAAGAGCACGGAACTTACTGCAGTGGTAGTTTTCGGTGGACTCGGCTCGATGAGCGGAACGATTTTGGGTTCGGCGGCTATCACGTTAATCATGGAGTACTTCCGGGACATCTCACAGTACAGAATGCTGATTTACGGGTTATTGCTCGTCGTAATAATGGTATTCCGTCCTGAAGGGTTATTGGGGAGCCGGGAGATATGGGAGCTTTTCCGTGTAAGGAGGCAGAAGAATAATGCTTGAGCTTTCACACGTAAATATGCAGTTCGGCGGAGTTATGGCTTTGAGTGATATGACGTTCCGTGTTTCAGAGCGTTCACTGACGGGCATAATCGGTCCGAACGG
>CAJOED010000248.1:0-1607 GCA_905233335.1 uncultured Synergistales bacterium | reverse complement strand
CCCACTTCCGGCAAAATATATTTCGGGGGAAGCGATATTACTCCACTAAAAGCATACCAGATCAACAGACTAGGAATTGCCCGGACGTTTCAGAACTTGCGACTGTTCACGCGCTCCAGTGTCCTCGAAAACGTCATGACCGCCGCACAGAACAGATACATAACTTCATACCGTGAAGAAAAATTTTCCGGCACAATCACGCGCACGAACTGCCCGGATCCGTCATGCTGGTATAACTTCATGGAGTCATGTATGCATTTAGGACGGTGGAGCAGAACGGAGAAGACTTTGCGCAAAATCAGCCTCGAACTTCTCGAACGCGTCGGACTTGCTGACAGAGCAGAACAGGCCGCCGGAACTCTGCCTTACGGAATGCAGAGACGACTCGAAATCGCCCGTGCACTTGCGCTTTCCCCGAAACTCCTCATGCTTGACGAGCCTGCCGCAGGAATGAACCCCGAAGAAGTTTCCGAACTCAACGAATTAATTACGGGAATACACCGGGACTTTGAGCTGACTATACTGGTGATTGAGCATCATATGGACTTGATCATGAAGATATGCCCGCACATAATATGCTTGAATTTCGGCTCAAAACTTGCGGAAGGTTCCGGCGAAGAGATACAGAATAATCCTGAAGTGTTAGCGGCGTATTTGGGGAGTGATGATGACAATGAATGACGGCGCAAAAATTTTGCTTGAGGCACAGAATATCAGCGTAAATTACGGGGCAATACAGGCACTAAGTGATTTTTCGCTGAAACTTATGCAGAACGAAATAGTTTCTGTAATCGGTGCTAACGGTGCAGGAAAATCTACGTTCATGAATGCGTTGATGGGAATGGTGAAGATTGCGAAAGGCGATATATTTCTCGACGGCTATCCGTTGTCATCGCAGAACTATAAAGTAGTGCGGAGCGGATTATCACTTGTTCCTGAAGGCAGGAGGGTATTTGCGACGCTGACGGTTGAGGAGAACTTGCGCATCGGAGCATTCACTCGTAAGGACATCAGCGAAATTCAGGAGGACTATGACTGGGTGTTCTCGCTGTTCCCAAGACTGAAGGAGAGACTGAAACAGTATGCGGGGACTCTTTCCGGCGGTGAACAGCAGATGTTAGCGATTGCGCGGGCACTCATGGCACGTCCGAAAATATTGCTGCTTGATGAACCGAGCTTGGGACTTGCACCGATAATCATTCGGGAAATCTTCCGGGAGTTGAAGCGCGTAAATGAACAGGGAGTGAGTATCCTGCTGGTAGAACAGAATGCACGTCAGGCGTTACTGCTCTCACACCGTGCGTATGTGTTGCAGACCGGGAGACTTCTCAAGGAAGGCAGCAGCAGTGAACTTCTCGAGGACAAAGACATAAGAGCCGCGTATCTTGGCCGGAGTGCGTAAATAATTTTCGGGGGGCTTGGTACTTTACCCCCACTTTTTATGTTTTTCTCAAAATTCGCTTCAGAAATGGCTTAATTCTTTTGGGAATGAGCAAACCATGCCTGCTGATTATATCGAGAATATGAGGCGGAAAAATTTTCATGAACATTTTTGACTGAACAAAGGCTCTAAGTCGTGGTGAATCTTTCTGCCATTTCTCAATAGA
>CAJOED010000247.1:2033-4902 GCA_905233335.1 uncultured Synergistales bacterium | reverse complement strand
CAATAAGATAAAGGTTCACCTCAGGCTTCGTTATGCTCTGATTTACCATGTTGGCTCCTGCAACCCCTACTATATTGTCAGCCGTCATAAAGGCATCAAGCGTTCTATCATAGTCTTTTGCTGTCTGCTGTATGATCCCAAAACCGTAACGCCGGAAGCACTCAATAACTTCACTTTCATTCAGAAGGCGTTTATTGTCCCCGCGTGCCATGTAAACATTGTGATAATTTCTCATGTGCTTGTGCTTGCTCATGATTTTTTCGCGTATGTAGTCAGCAGCCATAATGTGCATTCTCGGCGCGTATTCCGAATTTCTCCCATCACTCCAGTTCAGGAACGACGGATATATCATCTCACGCACAAGATATGCTCCTCCGTGCTGAACAGTTATTACCGGGTGGCCGTAAGTGTTCACCATTTCGAGAAGCTGAACGTTCCATGCGTTATGTAGTGCTCCCTCATCAATTATCAGCGGCCATGAACGAAATTCCTCTACCTCATCAACGAGCTGTAATCTTGCGAGGGACTCAAACGAAAAGTGATAATAGTTCCCGCTCCACATTTTGACGAGAGATATACCCTTCTCGATGACTTCCGGGTGTTTAGGAGCTTTCACGAGCGCATAGTCATCGCCTATCTCCGGAATGTTCCCGCTGATGTAGCATTTATTGTTCTGCGGTTTTCTGTCCGTCAGCAGAAAATCATCTTTCGTCATAAGGTCTTCACCGCCGAAAATCACAGCGTCCCTCAACCTCGACACATAAATATAGAACGCCGGACGCGGAACTGGTTCACTCAAAATATTCTGCTCGAACTCCTCGCGCGTTCTGCACAAAGGCCGGGCAGGATACGTCAGCGAATCATCGTACACTCTTATGATGTCGTTGTGTGCTTTGCAGTAGTCATATATCGTGGTGGATATTCTGCATGTCCTGTAGTCATTGTACCAAATGACTGCTCCCCGAAAAAATTTATGACTCAGGCAAAACTCCCTCGTTTGTCTTTTTGCTTTGCTGTATTTGTTTTTTGCCGGGCGTACGATCTTATCGTATGGATACTTTATGACTTTGTATTTCTTGAGGCATTGTTTGAGTTTCTGCTTGAAGGTTAGTTCATGCCGGGAATTTTGGTCAAGCGGTGGTGTGGTGTGGTATGGTGTGCAATTATACATGTTCACTGTTGATGTGTCAAGCTCCTTTCTTTTATTTTATTTGTGGGAATTATATCATAACTTCAACAAAAAGTTTTATTCACGTATAATATTACACAAAATTTTTTTTCAGGAGATATTTTTATCATGTTGCGAAAAGTTATTTTTATTCTCGTGATTGTCTCTCTGCTTTGTTCTGTTCCATGTTATGCGGACGAAGTTGAAGACCTCCTCAATTACTACGTCAAGAGATTTACGCCCGAAAAAGCCTCGCTCGTAATCGCACAGAAACCCGACAAGACAGGACTGTTCAGCGATATATTCATGGATCTTGAAGGTGTTGTGATCGAAAAAGTCAGGCTTGATCGTCTTACGTTCAGGATGAGGGGAGCACAATTCAACGAGCCGTCGAACTGGAAGAACGGCAACGTGGAGTGCAAAGAAGCAATTTCTGTGAATGCCCTGGCACGGATTTACGACAGCGACATCAACAGGGCGATAGAGTCAAAGACTTTCGGCAAGGACGGACACTGGCACGACGTATCACTCGCCATTACTCCCGGAGGCTTGAAGGGACGCGGCTACTATGAAGCGAATGCGGTACTGTTCAACCTCGATATACTGCTGGAAATTGAGAGCGGACTCCGTATCGTGAAAGCCAAAGAGTTATGGCTCGACAATCCGCAGGTGAAAGTGAACACTCTCGACGTTCCCGACTACATCACGAAAAAGGCACTTGCACAGATACAGCCGCTGATCGACCTGAACAAAGTACCCCTTCCGATGTCGCTTCACAAGGTCGAACTCGGAGAAGGAGTAGCAACACTCTCAACGCGCACAGAACCAAAACCGCTCGCAAAAGGGCTGAAATATTCATATCCCAAAAAGAAATAATCACTCATGAACACCATTGACAGAAAGCGTTATATTTGGGTAGTAATTTCGGCATTGCTTCAGGGCTTGCTGCTGGGTGTCTATGCTGTTGTGAGGTCAGGCTCTCTTCTGTGTATGCCGTTGAGCATAATATTTCTTGTGCCGTTTGTGTTCTGGCTGTCCCAAGAGCACTGGGGGCGGAGGCTCGTGAATTTTCTTCTTGGCCTTACGTGCGTTCTCGTGCTGTTTTGGGCGTATCGTCTATGGTCGCTGTATTCGCCGGACGGGAGCTTCTACTTTGTGCCGTCGCAGAAGTCAGACCTCATTCGCTTGAGCATGGCTGTATTCCTGCTGATACCGTTTTTTCAGTGCCGTATAGCGTCGTGGAGCTGGCATTTCCCGTACAGTGAAATATTCTTTCAGTTCTGCCGGAATTTGTTTTTACTCTTTCAGGCCGCAATAGTGAGCGCAGTATTCTGGGGTCTTCTCGTAACAGCCGGGCTTCTGTTCGACATTGTCGGGCTGTCAAAAGTTCCGTACATCATCTTCAACCCCGTAACAGCCGTTCCCCTTTCGAGTCTTACGATAGCAATATCTATTTCCGTAGCGATAAAGCATCCCGGCATTGATTCTTTGGGACGGTGGATTTTGTCGGTGCTTGCGTGGCTTCTTCCGTTCTTTTCGGTGCTGTCGGTGGTGTTCATTCTGTGCCTTCCGTTTTCCGGCCTCAAAACTTTATGGAGCACCGGCCAAGCGTCGACGTTGATGCTGTTGTTGCAGTTCGGGACGATAATTCTCGCAAATGCGGCGTGGCTTGACGGGAACAAACCTGCCTTCTCGAACAAA
>CAJOED010000247.1:0-1951 GCA_905233335.1 uncultured Synergistales bacterium | reverse complement strand
AGAATACAGGCTGTATTTCTCGCGGTCATCACTGGCATATGGGGACTCGGTTATGCTGGTGCTGTGTTACTGCGGAAGTGGCCGGGTGCAATCGGTCGCGTGAATATATCGTGCGTGGTGATTATGACGCTGATAGTTGCGCTCATGAACTCCCCTGTTCTTGACCCGTACAGACTTGCGGCATACAACCAGGCAGAAAGGCTCAAGTCCGGGAAGATTGCCCCTGAAGATTTCGACTACATATATGCGCATTTCAATCTTGGCCGTTATGGGAATCAGGTACTCGCAGAAATTTCCGGGAGCGATTCGGAGACGATAAAGCACGGTGTGAGTACTGCAATGTCCGTAGAGCCTGCTGAATATTTCACGTACACCCTGAAGAACATACCTCCTGCAATAATACGACGCGAAATTATTTCGGGTGCGAAAGTTTACCCTGAAGGACGGACACTGACGGAAGCGCAGATAAAATACTTTGTCGACGAGTGGGGCAAGAATGCGGGCATACTCTACGACGTTGACAGTATAGCATTTGTGTTCATGGACGTGGAGAAGTACGCGCGGAACTTGATTTTGTTCACGGAGAACGCCGCTATGGTATACACGCTCAAAGACGACACTCTGACTCCTGCCGGCCTCATCAACGGCACATTCACTCCCGAAGAACTCATAATCAGGACGGAAGAGCCGCAATTCATGGAGCTGTTCATTAATGGGAATCTGTATCAGGTCTTGAGGTAAGAATATAACGCTTTCAGGAAATCAGTAAAAGAAATTCCCCCTTCAGTAATGCGGAGGGGGTTTTTGTGTGCATTAACGCTTCATGAACTTCACGATGGCCACGCCGAGAAGCATGAATGACAGTGTGAAGGTGTTACAGCCTCCACTGCTCCCGCCGTCCTCATCATCACTTGCGCCGTCCTCAACAGTGAACGTTATCTGCTTTTCTGCATTCTGGCCTCCTGCCGCAACCTTCACCGTGAATATCGTTGTGCCTGCTGTCTGTGGTTTACCCGCCAAATATCCGCTGTTGCTGAACGTCAATCCTGCCGGAAGATTCACAGCCGACCATGTGCCCTGGCTGGCGTTCGACATGAACTGCATATTCACTTCCTTGCCGACCGTCCCGCGCATTTGTGCCGACGACGTAATCTCAAGCGTAAAGTTCACGGGCTGTATCGTCAGCGTAAAGGTCTTTGTGTCCGTGTTCGTGCCGTTCGTCGCAGCAATAGTGAGCGTTGATGTTCCCGCGCTCGTCGGTGTCCCGGAAAGCAGCCCTGACTGCGTGAGGGTCAGCCCCGCAGGAAGAGTCCCGCTCTGTACCCTCCATGTTGCGCCCGTAATGCTTGAAGCAAGCTGAAGGCTGTACGGTGTACTCACTGTCCCGTCGTTGAGAAACTCCGTAGTAATCTTGTTCGTTGCCGTCGGGGTAGTCGGGGCGGGCGTAGTGTTCGTTGTCGTCGGCGTGTTACTCGTAGTGTCCGTAGTCGGCGTTGTCTCAACCGGCGTTGTAGTTGTTGTGTCAGTTGTCGGTGTTGTGTTGGTTGTGGGTGTTGTCGTTGTGTTGCCTGTGTTGGTTGTCGGTGTTGTGTCCGTCGTGGGAGTAGTCGGTGTTCCGCCTGTGTCGGTTGTGCGTGAGTTGTCGCCGATGGGATCGTCATAGTTCCCGATTGCACGTTCTGCCGTGTACTTACAGCCGGAAATTACAGTATCGGGTCTTATGCTGCTATCAAGATAACCGATTATTCCGCCCACATACCTAGCCTCCGAAACAGCCGCATACGATGTACAGTTCTTCACAGTTGACACACCATAACCTACATAACCGACAATGCCTCCTGTCCTGGTATCACTCCCGCCGGAAGTCGACACACTAGAACCTGACGCGACAGTACAGCTCTCAATCGTTCCTCCATCCATGCGACCGACAATGCCGCCGCTTGTGCTTCCT
>CAJOED010000246.1 GCA_905233335.1 uncultured Synergistales bacterium | reverse complement strand
TGTAACTGCCCTCCGGGGTGTCGATGCCAACGATAAACCACCCGCCGCCGAAACACAACTCTCCGTCCTCATGGCGATAGGATTTCCACGCCCGGTCTTTGTACGCCTGTACCAGAGCCGCAAAAAGCATCATCCGCTGGTAGTAAAGCTGATTGAAGGTGTGGTAGCCGTCGCTCATATCTCCGATCCCGGTAGCCGGAACCTCTCGTACATTGGCAGGTGGGACATCATAAATCAAACCGTTTTTCTTGAACTGTTCTTTGTCGTTGGAATAAGACGCTTCTGAAGATTGGCCAAAGACGCCCAGATCAAGACCGAAATTCCGTATGGAGTTGTAATCCGGCAATGTGAGTACGAGAAAATATATCTCGTATTTTGTTTTTGCGTATTCGAGAGCCGCGCGCAATGTGTCATACTGTTTCTGTCTTAAATCCGATACATTCTTTTTTATCTGCTTGATTTCTGCTTCATGGTCATTTGTCCAAAAACCTTTTGTCAATGGGTTATTGTCTGTTTTTTTGCAGAAATCTTCATAATCTAATCTGCCTTCAAAGCCGAAAATCGCGCCTGCAGACGTGAAATTTCCTGTTGTAAGCTGTCAACTGTAGCGGCTGATTGTGCGAAAATTCCGATTGTCGAATAATCCGGCTCTGTTACGTCGTCGAGTACTGCTGTGTTCTCTTGGTAGTCGGGGATATAGCATTCCTCGTCAAACTCCGGCGGGATGTACTCTTGAGGTTGCGGCTGTGTTTGTTCGGGCAATGCGGGGTATTTCCTGATGATGTTTGTAATCCTTGTGCACAGCTCCTGCGCAAGAAAATCATGTGCCTCTTCTTGTGTTTCCGTGCCCGGCTTGTAAAGATAGCCTAAACCCGCCGCAAGGGTATTATTCATTTCGTAGTAGTTGTAGAGTTTTTTCAGCGTCTCGACGTTCTCATGCCATGCGTCAACGTCTTCTGTGTCCTGTTTCAGCTTCCGCCAAACGTCATGCGCAAAAGATATTTGTTCCTGCGTAATGACGCTGTGTTCCGGGTTGTAATGTAATGTACTGGACGAGTATTTGAGAGCGAAAATCGGCGGCTCATCATTCAGAACGGTGCGTAAAATCATGTCTTTGTTCTCGTTGACGGTTTTATCGCCTGCATATCGTTCTGTGATTTTGATTTCCCCGCGATCGACTACAGCCGCCACGCCGCGCCACTTTCTGTCGTCGTTATTGTCTTTCATGATGTGTTCGACAAGGTAATATTTGTCCGGGACGATATGTATTCTCCTCAAAGTGAATATACGGTTATCGCCGTCGAAATGCACGCTTCCGCGATAGTCAATCATGTAATCAGTAGTTTCAAGCTGATTTAAGAATGTGTCGTAATGGCTGTCAATGACAAACCCGCAGGCGTTTTTTGTTGTGTTCCATACTTCAATAGCTTCATTGCGTGCTTCTTCGGGCGTTCTCTGCTTGTACTGTACACTATCGGGGCGCGGTTCAGTCTTGATAGTAACTTGATATGCGTGATGACAGTCGCGGCACTGTATTTTGTAGTAGTCGTGAGAATATTTTGGTGGCGGGTCAGTACAGTCTCTCGGTGCTTTGCATGCGCCTGTGAAGTTATCGATGTGGCACTTTTTGAGAATGGGCTTGTGCGTGCTCCCGCAAACAGGGCACGGCTTGAATTCGGGAGTTGCTTTCTCCTGCAGTTGTGCTTGAGTTTCCTGCACCGGTGGTTGTGCCTGTTCCGGTGGTAATCCTTGTCCGTGATATGTTTCTCGGCTCTCTTGATTGGCTTTGAGTTCTTGCAGTATCTTTTTTTGCCTTTCATTGAGTTCTTTCTCCGCTGTGGTAAGAAATGTCTCCGGGTAATAGCCGCCGTTTTCTATTGCTTCATTCCGCTCTTCAATAACGCGGGCTATTTCTGCTACGTAATGTTTGATACCGCGCATTTTTTCCGGGAGCGCAATTTTTTCAAGACTTGCAATTTCCTTCAACTGTTCGATATTGCGTGATAACAGCATAATTAACCTGTTTTCATGTGAATATGCGCCTGCTAATTTTTTGTGTATATCATGTGTCATGCAGGACATATAATTTTCAAGTTCTCTTTGAGTTGTTGACTTGCGCTGTTCCTTTCTCATTACTTGAATGAAGAGTTTTGCTCGGTCTGTTTCTTCCGTGTGTGGTGTCGCGGCGGCTTTCTTTCTTGCGGCTTCAATTTTACGTTTTACCGCTAAGATTTTTTCAATCAGGGTAAAATCTTCATTATCAGTTCGTGTTTGTGTTTCCTCGTGAACTTCGCGCGGCTCGGGTACGTCGTCGAGTACTGCCTTGTTCTCTTGGTAGTCGGGAATGTAGCACTCTTCATCAAACAATAGCTCTGCGTATGGCTCCTCATTCGCTGGGATTTGTTGCGAGCATCCAGGTATGAACTCATCACAAGCTGAAGGCTTTTGACACAGTTTTTTCAACGCTCTCTCTATCAACTTCTCATAATCTCCTGCTGTCAGTGATGGATAGTCCTCTATT
>CAJOED010000245.1 GCA_905233335.1 uncultured Synergistales bacterium | reverse complement strand
AGCGTCATGTTTACGTCATTGCACGTGATGTACTTGAAGCGGACGTGATAATCTCCCTGCCCAAGCCCAAAACTCACAGGAAGGCCGGACTCACAGATGCCCTGAAAAATTCTGTAGGCATGATTGCGCGTAAAGAATGCATACCACATCACATGAACGGTTCACCTTCACACGGCGGGGATTCTTACGAGAACGCTTCACTGACAGCATGAATGTATGCTGATACTGACGGGAAACTGCAACACACGAAACAGCGCAAGTATTTAGTGATTGCCGACATGATAATTTCGGGAGAACATGAAGGCCCTCTTTCCCCTGAACCGAAACACAACGGAATAATCGCGCTCGGTGAAAACCCTGTATCGTTTGACGAGGCTGTGAGTCATCTCATGGGAATAAAGCCGGAGTACTTCAGGACGCTGAAATACGCAAAAGCAGAATCAGAATATGACATAAATTATCATGACGGAGTACAGCCGCGAATAATCTCAAACGACGCACGCTATAACGGCATGGCACCGGCAGAAATTGACCGCGATAACCTGCTGTATTTTCGTCCTGCTGACAACTGGGAAGGGGCTTTCAACGTTCATTGAGGCAAGCGGGGGAAAAACTGATAGTGTAAAATATTCTCATTTCTGCATAATATATTTTTGTAAGGTGGGTTAATATTTTTCATGTCAGCAAAAGACAACTGGCCTTCGGATAAAATTTCCCCCGATGACCTCCTCAATATGGCTCGTGAAGCAGCAGACAGAGCTTACGTTCCCTATTCGCGTTTCCACGTCGGAGCGGCGTTATTATTCTCCGGCGATGAAGTCATACAGTCCTGCAACGTCGAGAATGCTTCATACGGCATAACTATTTGTGCAGAGCGTGCCGGTGTAGTCATCATGATTTCGCAGGGAAAGCGCACACCCCTGGCAATCGCCGTCGCCGGATCCCACGAGGACAAAGACGACTACCTGAAAATCGCGTGCCCCCCGTGCGGCGCATGTCGTCAGGCGTTAATGGAGTTCAACACGGACATGTTGGTAGTGATGGCCTCAAAGGACGGTGCGAAGGTCTACGAACTCAAAAAGCTGCTGCCTCACAACTTCACGCTTGACCCGGACTAATGAAGTGCGGAATAGTATCACTCATCGGCAGGCCGAACGTCGGAAAGTCATCACTCGTTAATGCCCTGCTGAAAACTCACGCGCTCATAATCTCCCCGAAACCGCAGACAACACGCAACGCCGTACGATGTATCTATAATGACGAGGACGCACAGATAATCTTCACGGACACGCCCGGCCTCTATCATTCGCGGGACAAGCTCGGAGAGTTCCTGAATGACGCGATAATTGACGCTCTCGAAAATTCCGACGCTGTGTTATGGCTGGTTGACGCGGGAACACGCAAACTTTCCCCCGACGACTACGAAATTGCAGAGATGCTCCCTGAAGTGCCGGTGATACTCATTGCGAACAAGTCCGACAAGGCAGACCCGGCAGAAGCATTCACGCTGTACTCACAAATTCACGAGTTCGCCGCAAAAGTTGCAGTTTCGGCCAAGTGCAGACATGGACTCGGTGAACTTCTTGCGGAAATCATGCGCATTATTCCTGAAGGAGAGCCGATATATGACCCCGATATTTTGATGGACACGACAGAGAAATTTCTTGCGTCCGAAATCATACGGGAGAAAATTTTGCTGTTGCTGCGTGATGAGGTGCCTCATTGCGTTGCTGTAGAAATTGACGAGTACAAAAGCCCGGACGAATACCCCGACAGAAAAAAATTATACATACGCGCCTCACTCATCACAGAAACAGAAGGGCAGAAAAAAATCGTCATCGGTGCTAACGGAAGCATGATAAAGAAAATCGGCGAACTCTCACGAAACAGCATAGAAGATATTACCGGCCTCCCGGTGTATCTTGATTTATGGGTAAAAGTTGTTCCTGGCTGGCGGAAAAGTAATCTTGCGTTGAGGCGTTTGGGTTATGCATAAAAAAAA
>CAJOED010000244.1 GCA_905233335.1 uncultured Synergistales bacterium | reverse complement strand
TGTAACATATATTACTTTTTTGCGCCCGTCCCCCCCTCAACAACTCCCTGATGACGCGACACATTAATTACTGTCCGCAACACGCACATAACGTCAAAACCAAAACTTTCACGCACGACATATTCGCCGTCAAATTTCGCCTTCTCCGAAATCTCCAGCTCATCGCGTCCGTTAATTTGCGCCCACCCCGTATATCATTCGCCCCGTACTTGTCGCGTTCTGCTATGAGGTCATACTGATTCCATAACGCCGGACGAGGTCCCACTATCGACATATCCCCCTTCATAATATTGAGTATCTGCGGCAGCTCGTCAACCGAGTATTTCCGCATCCACTGACCGCAACGCAATATATACTGTTCCGGGTTCGTGAGAAGGTGCGTCGGAACATCATGAGGCGTGTTCATCTTCATGGAGCGGAATTTGTACATGCTGAACGTCTTTTTGTGTATGCCTATTCGTTTCTGACGGAACAGTGCCGGGCCTTTGTCCTCGTGCTTTATGATGAGCGCAAAAATCATCATCGGGACAGCAAGAATTACCAGTGCCGCCCCGCTCAAAACAATATCTATTACCCTCTTGAAGAATTTTCTATACATCAATCGTTCTTCTGAAGTACTCTATTGTTTCCTTCAAACCATCCTCAAGTTTGATTGTCGGTGCCCAGTCAAGCTCTTTTTTCGCAAGTTCTATTACCGGTTTGCGCTGTGTCGGGTCATCCTGCGGAAGGGGCATATACACGATTTTCGAGTTAGAGCCAGTGAGTTTCAGCACCAGTTCAGCAAGCTCCAGCATCGTGAACTCTCCGGGATTGCCCAAGTTCACCGGCCCGGTAAAATCATCTCTGCTGTTCATCATTCTGATTATTCCCTCGACGAGATCCGACACAAAACAAAAACTCCTCGTCTGTGTTCCGTCGCCGTAAATCGTGATGTCCTGACCCCGCAACGCCTGAACTATGAAGTTGCTCACGACGCGCCCGTCATCAGGTCTCATTCTCGGCCCGTACGTGTTGAAGATACGAACTACCTTTATGTCTACTCCGTGCTGGCGGTGGTAGTCAAAGAACACCGTCTCCGCTATCCTCTTGCCCTCGTCGTAACATGAACGAATGCCGATAGTGTTCACACATCCCCTGTAACTTTCCGGCTGAGGGTGGACTTCAGGATCTCCGTAGACTTCCGACGTTGAAGCCTGAAGGATTCGTGCGTGGCATCTCTTGGCCAAGCCCAAAGTGTTCAACGCTCCCATGAAGTTTGCTTTGCTCGTCTTTATCGGGTCATACTGATAGTGAATAGGCGACGCAGGGCACGCAAGGTTGTATATCTGATCGCATTCAACGTAGAGGCTCTCTATTATGTCGTGCCGAATGAACTCGAAATAGTCATTGCTCATCAAGTGCCGGATATTATTTTTCTGTCCCGTGAAAAGATTGTCGACGCATATAACATCATTCCCCTGAGCTAACAGCTTTTCGCACAAGTGAGATCCGATGAAGCCTGCTCCGCCCGTAACAAGTACCCTTTTTGATGACATGTATTATGTGATGTCCTTTCTGTTGTAGTAAATGCTGTAGATTATAGCAGTAAATGTTGACTTTTTCGGTTTTGCTGATAAAATTTCCTAGTGCTTTACGAAAAGTAACATTCACTTTTGGGAATTGGTGCAACGGCAGCACGCTTGACTCTGGATCAAGTAATTGGGGTTCGAATCCCTGATTCCCAGCCAAAAAATTTTTTTGAGAAGACGGAAGAAATTACTCCCTGTTTAGAATAGTATCTAGGCAGGGAGTTTTTTGAGCTTTCATGTCAGCATTCGTGATTTTTACAGCGGCTGATATAGTTTTCGCGCGGTGTGAAAAGTCAGCAGGATATTTCGTGAAACACCAGCATTCAGGAGGGAGATTATTTATTCCGCAACAACCGAACGACATACAGCAGCATCATCAAAAATTTTTCATGACACATTCAGAAAGGAGATAGCAACATGTTAGCATTCATTTTTCTTTATGCAGTAATTCTCGTAGCAATCGGGGCACTAATCGGACGACGCGCAAAATCCGCCTCCGACTTTTTCGTTGCAGGACGAAACCTCAACGCCGGACTCCTCTTCACGACACTCATAGCCGCAAATCTTGGTGCAGGCTCTACGGTCGGTGTTACTGCCCTCGCTTATCGTCATGGGCTTTCAGCGTGGTGGTGGATA
>CAJOED010000243.1 GCA_905233335.1 uncultured Synergistales bacterium | reverse complement strand
CCGCAGCAGTGCACAGAGAATTATCGCTGTCTTCAAGTTCGGGATTGTGATGTACCACGTGGAAGCCATGAAGCCTGCCCCGTCGATTTTTGCGGCGTTGTACTGGTCGCGCGGTATCGTCTGCATTGCCGCATACAGCAGCAGGAACACAAACGGTGTATTCTGCCAAACATCAATAACTACCAGCATCATGAACGCCGTATGAATATCATGAAACCAGTTGTACACCGGGAGGCCAAGTGCAGAGAGAACATTATTCACAACGCCGTAATTCGGAGACAGCATCATGCGCCAGCTCAAAGCCGCCGTAACTGTCGGAAGGAGATACGGAAGCAGTATCAGCGTCCGCATAATTTTCTGAAGTCGTATGCTCTTGAGGCTGTTCACGTAGAGTGCGACAAAGAAGCCCGCAATCATCTCAAAACTCACGGACAACAGCGAAAATTTTACGGTGTTCCATATCGACGCAATGAAGTATTCGTTCGTGAGCAGGTTAATATAGTTCTTCAGGCCGGTGAAGTTTATATTTTTCCTCAACAGCCTGAAGTCCGTAAAACTGTAATATACAGTCGACAGCATGGGATATACTGTCATTATGAGCATGGCAAGCAGTGCAGGAAGTACCATGAAGAACGCAAAACGTTTATTCATTCATTAAGTTTTCGAGCTGTCTTTGTGCGTCATCGAGTCCCTTGTTGATGTCCTTTACGCCGTTGAAGATGTTTCCGAGTTCCGCGCCCAAAATCGTGTAAAAATCTGTCCACTGTTCGATAACAGGACGGTACACGCCGCCTTCAAGAGCCTCGCACACAACTTTATACTGCGGGAATTTAGCGAGGATTTCACTGTCTTTCAGTGCTGAATACCTGCAGGGAACTCCTCCGAATGCCACCGTCGATTTCTGTACGTCCTTGTCCATGAGGTACTTCAAGAGTTCGGCGGTTAAGGCTTTGTGCGTGCTGTTTGCCGTGATGCCTATTGTCCATACACCGTAGACGTTAGCATTGTATGCTGTGCTGTCGTTGTGAACTCTGCCGGTTATCGCGCAGTAGTCAGCGTTCGAGTTTTCCGTCGGAAGATACCAGCCCGGCCAGCCGACACCCATAGCACCTGCTCCATTGTCGATTGTTGCGATGAGGTCATCTTTTGCTTCTGCGTCCCCTGTAGCAATGAGTTCAAGGTAGAACTTCACGGCCTCTTTGAACTTTTCGGAGTTCACTGCTGGTTTGTTGTCCTCATCGAGCACCCAAGCCCCGAAAGATAACAATACGGGCATGAAGTCAACAACCAAATTATTTTCTGTGTCGCCCCTGAATATGAAGCCTTTTTTGCCGCTGGACTTGGCCGCTTTGCACACCGCGAGAATGTCATCGAGTGAAGATAACTTTGCGCCGTTCACCAACGCTTTGTTGTAGAGCAGGACGGTAACATTCCCGTAGTACGGAGCGAGGTATAATTTGCCGTCCCAGTAAGCTATCTTCATTGTTGCGGGTATGATGTCATCATCAGGAGCATAGCCCAGTGCTTTGAGGTCAGCAAGTACGCCGTTCGAGGAAAATTCTGCCATCCATGAGCCGTCAACCATGCACAAGTCGTAAGCTCCTTCACTGTTTGCGGCATCAAGTGCTATCTTTGAGTGAAGGTCGTCTTCAGCGAGTTCAAGCACCTCAATTTGTACGTCATGTTTTTTCTCGAACTCCGGCAGACACTTTTTGATGACTTCGGAATACGTCCCTGAACGTAAAGCAAGCGTGAGAGTTTCAGCAGAAGATACAGAAGCAACAAGCAGGACAACAACGAGCGATAAAAATAACTTTCTCATACAAAGAAACCTCCTGAAAATATTACAATAATAGATTAATCGTCATGCACAAAATCATTCTTTAACAACGCAAACATTCATACACTCCTGCTATGTAAACGACAAGAACACCGCCGACCTACGGTTACCCCCCTCCGGCATTCACGTACGCGCTTTATTGTGAGAACACGTCAACCTACGGTTGACCCCCCACCCGC
>CAJOED010000242.1 GCA_905233335.1 uncultured Synergistales bacterium | reverse complement strand
GTGAACGGAGCACATAAAGTTTTCGGATTATAGAAAATATCTCTCGTTGCTGGAAGTGAACATCACACGGGACTGTGAGAAACACAGCATAACATGACAGACGCACATAAAGTTTTCGCGTTGTAAAAAAATTTGCTATCATAACCGAAAATGAAAGAGGATTGCTACACTTTTTCAGCAGGAGGCAAAATATTATCATGATGATAGGAAACAACAGCACGATACGACTCGCGTACAATTCCTACAATGCCACAACACAGGCACTGGAGAAAACTGCGCGGGCGTTATCGACGGGGCTTAAAGCGTCAACAGCGGCTGATGATGCAGCAGGTTTCGCGATGGGTCAGAACATGTCCGCACAAATTGCCGGGCTTGACAGAGCAATACGGAACTCACAGGACGGAATTTCGTTATTACAGACGGCGGAGACAGCACTCAACCAGATTAACTCGATGCTACAGAGAATGCGTGAACTTTCTGTGCAGTCAGCGAACGACACACTTACGACGCAGGACAGGGGATATTTGCAGCTCGAAATTGCAGAACTCCGCGAAAACATCAACAACGTAGCCAGCAATACGACGTTCAACAACAAGAGATTACTTGACGGAAGTTCTACGGCTTCATGGTCATCAGACGAACTCACGACGCGCCTGAAAGTTACGGGAGCAATAACGGCAATAGATCAGTTCGGGCAGAAGAAGAACACAGAAGGCAACTACAGAATAGAAATTCGAGCAGATGCCGGGCAGGGTGAAGTTCAGAAGACAAATATTTTTGAGCTTACGAAGGCAAAAGAATATCTGCGCACCGAAACCGTAACTGATGAGGACGGCAACGAAACGCAGGTAACAATCAAGGACGTAAAAATTGAGGAAGCAACGCTAGGAGACATGCAAGCGTTCAGGAACTCCAGCGGCGGATCTATGCTGGCAAGCCCTCAAACTATCACGATAAGGCAGGGAGACGGAAAAACAGCACAAGTTATTCTGCACGAGAGCGATACACTTCGTGATGTCAGCAGGAAAATCAACGACGCAATCGCCAACGGACTCGGCCAGGCACAATACACCGACAGCAACGACAACTTCTGCACAATTGCGAGCGGCACAGAAGGCACTTCCGAAGCTGTCAGGGTTGAAGAGGAAGTTACCAGGACAATATACAGGCGCGAATATGAAGAAGGCGATGAGGAACTTGGGCAGCTTGTGCTTGATGACTACGGACTGCCGCAGGAAATTCTGCCGAGTGATTACGGTGATTATGAGGGTGAAGAGTTAGACCTCATACTTGCGAGCAAAACGCTCGACGAGAAAGTTACGAAAGCCACGATGTTAGTACGCAGTGCCGTAGCAGGGAGCGCGGGTCGTCTGTCGTTCTACGCCGACAATGAAGACATCATCAACGCTCTGGGACTGTCGACAATTCAGGAAGCGCAGGACAATGTGTTCACGTGTTCGGTGTATGATGCACATTCCGGGAAAGTCATAGCGTCAAACGTAGCCGCAGAAGGCAACACCCTCAACGGAGTAATCCACCCGAACGCCAGCGTGGAGTTCGACTCAATGGCCAACGTAAAAGCCTCATGGGACGATCGCACAAAACGCTATCTTCTTGCGAACGAAACACAAGCATACACCACGACAATACACATCACGGACAAGAGTACGGCGTTCCAGGTTGGACAGAGCTGGGGAGAAGATATGTACATCAACATCGGCGACATGAGGTCAGAAGCACTTGGGCTTGAGAAAATCGACGTGTCGACGCGAGAAAAGGCTTCTGCATCAATAACGCTTCTTGACGCGGCAATTCACAAGGTCGGTTCACAGCGTGCAAAGGTCGGTGCGTATCAGAATGAGCTTGAGTACAACGCAAACAGCCTCACGCAGACACATCTTCACATGCAGGAAGCAGAGAGCCGACTGAAAGATACTGACATGGCCACCGAATATATGGAGTTCGTGAAGCTGCAGATACTAAGCAACACTGGGAGTTCAATGCTTGCACAAGCAAACCAGACATCACAGTCA
>CAJOED010000241.1 GCA_905233335.1 uncultured Synergistales bacterium | reverse complement strand
GCTTCTATGTCCTTGAGCTGTTCATGCAGTTCAAGAATATCAATGCCATTTCTTTTCGCAAAATCGCATACTCTGACCTGCTCATCATCTGCATAAATTGTATGATGCTGCAAGCCTCTTCTCGGAAACGTCATATAATCACCGTAGAGGTTCTGCAAATATTTATCAGTATCACGCGGTGCATAGGTGCGGTAATTCTCAAACTGGATTTCACAAACTGGGAAAAGGTCATTCCATTCAAACACAGGAGGGGTAATGCCAAACATACGATTCCATTCAGGGCGCATTAACGCTAACTTATGACCCCCCCCCCACATTTATGATTTCTTTTTGAGCGGTGTATAAATCTTCAGGTGTTAGGTCTTTGCCTGCTGCAAAATAAAAATCCTGGTACTGCTTTATGCAGCGAGCTAGTTTTTCGTCATCTGGCTCTGCGTAAACAGTGTCAATAGGATATATGTCCAGCACAACACCTGTCTTGCCGTAACCTTGAGCCGGTACTATGGAAAATTGCCACGTCAGCAGGCGGGAAAAATACGGCGCACCCTCACCGTATGACGCTAGAATTTCCGGGCACTTGTGAAATGCTTCGTTGTACTGTTCACGTGTCATGCATATATCAAGATCATCATCCCAAGGGACAAAACCTTTATGTCTCACTGCTCCGAGCAAGGTGCCGTCGCTCAGAAAGTACGTCCAGTTTTGTTTTTTGCATATGGCGTCGAATATGCCAAGCATAACTGAATCACAGAGCTGAAATTTTCTTTGTTCTCCTCTGGCTGGCGGGAGCTGAGTAATGTCGACGAAATTATCAAGATAATAATACAACGTATCAATTTCTTCCCTAAGGCGTGTGATTTTGCTCTTTCTGGAAAAGCGTCGCAGTCTCTTCTTCACGGCCCATGAAACTTTCTTCCGGGACAATTTTACAGCTTCCGAGAAACCTAATTCCCTACTTTTTTCGTAAAACTTTTTGACAATGTTCATAGATAACTCCTTTCATGAAAAAATTTCAAATATTATACAAGCTATTTTCGGCAAAATACAAAATAATCACATACTTTTCAGGACGAACAGAGTAATCTCCGCCGGATCTAATATTCTGCACGAAAACCCGTTCCACTGTGACGTGCCCGGACTCACGTATAACTTCATGCCGTCCACGTCATACCACCCGCGCACAAACCCTGCGTTTGCCCTCTTCACGAGCGTATATATTCCCGGCATCTGTCCCCCGTGAGTGTGTCCCGAAACCTGCAACGCTACATTGTGCTCTGCGTTCGTGCGAGCGTCTCTCGGCTGATGATCCATCAGGATTACCGGCACACCTTCAGGCACTCCCTCAAGCGTCCGGGAAATATCGCGAGGCTCAATGCCCATCATGCCGCTCGTGTGATCGGGAAGCCCGGCAATGATGAGTTTTGCGTCCCCCGACGAAATTATTGCGTGTTCGTTCGTCAGGATATTTACGCCGAGTTCAGGAAGTTTCTTTATCCACCCGCTGAAATCGTAATAGTATTCATGGTTGCCCGTCGTGCCGTATACGGGAGCTTTGAGCTGTGAGAGAGGCTCTAAGTCATTGAGGCGGTCTCTCACTGTTCCGTCGACGAAATCACCGGGCATAAGTATCACGTCGGGTTTGAGGGCGTTGGTGCGTTCTACGAGCTTGCTGACAAATTCGCGGTTCGTGAGAGGGTCGGCGTGAATATCAACGAGTACTGCCACCCTGAAGCCGTCAAGTTCCCGGCCAAGTCCCGGAATGTGTATCTCGTGCGTGTTGATGTCGGGCTGTCGTAGTGCCTCGTATGTTCCGTAGAGAGTTGCACAGAACGCCGCAGTCAGTACGAACAGTGAAGCATAGTGTGCGGGGAATTTCACGGGGAGAAATATTTTGCAGAATATATCCTTCACTATAACCATGAACAACGCTACTATTATGAGGTTGAAGAGTATGGAGATTATCAGCGTGGGTATATAGGGCAGTTCGTAGATTTCAAAGCCTGATGCTGTGCGGTGAAGGAGAAAATTTTTCGCGAGGCCGGAGAACAGTAACAACGCAAGAAGTATTTTTGCCCATGCAGGGAACTTTAGCGGAAGGACGAAGCTCAATATTTCGTACACGCAGACAGTAAGAGGGAGCAGCATAAAAAGACTGAACATAAATCTTATCTCCTGAAAACTTTTTGTGCAGTATTATATAGCATATATTGAAATGCCTCCTTTTTTGGCTGAAATGGGAAATTCTAATTATATCTGCAAGGTAAGAGACTTCATAGCAGAAACGTGTTTATTCACTGCGTTCCTCGTCGCATTTCCAATAAGCCCGCCCACTACTTTACTTGATTTGCCGATATTTTTCTTATCCTTATTCGTAGCATCCCCCGTCTGATTGGACGCATAAACTATCTCTCCCGTCTCTACGTCTATTATCCTGAGGTCAATAACTACATACGCGGTTCTGGCCTTAGTTGCCATACCAAGAATAGGAAGCACAAAGCCTGAAGCCTTTTCGCTGTAATAGCAGAGTGTAACCGCACCAGTCATTATGTACTGTGCCCCCGCTATCCTCCCTATCTTTGGAGCTGTTGACGGATCTACAAGACTGGATTGGCCAAGTTTCTGTTCGGCGGCGACGATATTGAGACGTTCA
>CAJOED010000240.1 GCA_905233335.1 uncultured Synergistales bacterium | reverse complement strand
TATGAAGCGAAATTCGTAAACTTCGAGAACGACGGGTATGAAGTGAAAAAACACATAGGGCTTGTAGAGACGGACGCGGCCAAGAGCCTGAAAGAATATCTGCTTGACAGCTGGCGCGGGAAAAGAACGGATTACCGAACGAGCTTCATGGTGAAATCGATGGTAGAAGCGAGCGATGAGTGGTTGCACTCGTTTTACTACTACAATGACGACCCGCCGACAGATGAGAAATTCGAGTCGAGTATAACGGATTACCTAACGTTTGAGGCGAACATGATATTTCACGGACGAGGTTATCTGTTTGAAGGAGGTGAGACGAATGCTGATCGAACGGATCAAGATACTGAGCGTCGAGGACGCGGAGCTACTGAAAGCGGACAAGCTGTCGAAGAAGCACCGCAACAGTACCGGATTGTATATGACGTGTGAGAATGGCCGATATACAGCGTATGACTATTCGGAGCGTCAATCATGGATAGATCATTTCGGTAGCCCCAAAAATGCGCCGCAGGGCTGGAGTAAGGAATTTCCTAACCCGTTAAGCGCAATAGACTGGTTGCTGAACTAGTAGAACTAGTAAGGTCGGATACGGGAAATATCCGGCCTTAAATTTTACCAAAGGAGTATATTCGAGAATGACATTCAGGAAAGCGGAGAGACGGAAGGCGAAATTAAGGTTGGGCATAACCGGCCCAGCAGGTAGCGGGAAAACATACGGTGCGTTGCTTGTAGCGTTCGGGCTTGGCGGGAATATTGCCATGATTGACACCGAAAACGGAAGCGGTGATTTGTACGCCAGCTTGGGCGACTACGACATCATGAACATCAATGCTCCGTACCACCCGCAGAAATATCTAGCTGCGATCCATGATGCCGAACAGGCCGGGTACGACATAATCATCATAGATAGCTTATCTCATGCATGGAGCGGAGAAGGCGGTCTGTTGGACATGCAGGGAAAGATAGCGGACACGAAATATAGAGGGAACAGCTACGCGGCATGGCGCGAAGTAACGCCCTGGCACAATAAGCTGATAGCGACGATGAGAAGCAAGACGGAATACATCCAGGTGGAGAATGAACGCGGGAAAACAGAAATCCGCAAGGTAGGACTAGCCCCCGTTCAGCGCGATGGTATGGATTACGAGTTTGGAGTGTTTTTCGACTTGTCCGGGAGCCATATGGTAAATGTGAGTAAGGACAGGACGAGTCTGTTCGACGGAAAGGTATTCGAGATTTCGCCTGAAATCGGGAAAGTACTAAAAAGGTGGCTAGGTTGAGAGAAAAGCGGAGGAGCATGAAAGCCCTCCGCAAAAATTATTTCTCTGCTCTGAGGTAGTGTCTGTTGCCGAAACAATCAATGGTTATCAGGCGTGCATATTCCGATGTTTCGCGGTCAACGGTGAACTTGCTAAATAATTTCAGGCTATTTAGTTTTGTAGCCAGCTCCTCACCTGTATTACTGTCTTCAACAGCGTCCTGAATGGCCATAACGTTGCAGTTACCGCGGTAATACAAGTTTGAGAAAGCTTCTTTCACGCCGTCTCCAGTAAATAATGCAGGGTTTCTCATCTGTGAAAATAACCTCCTTATTCAAAATCTGGTGTGTATGTTCGCTCTGAAATTGAGTAATTGCAAGTCTTTATGACGGAAAAAAGTCTCCAACGAAGCGAAACAGAAAAGAGCGTGGATAAGGAAGGTCTTGAAGTGGAAATTTTACAGATACTTAACCTGTGCAGAGGACAAGTCAGTCTTCTTCGCCTTCGGGAGTATTCTTGCTGATGAGGTGCTTATTGTGCCATGACATGAAGCGTTCTTTGATGCCATCTGGAACAGGTGCGCCTAAATCAATAGCATTCTCAATTATGCTCAAGCCTTCATTAGCGAGGTAAAAACAAATAACCGCGTCGCGCAAAACGTCCGAATGTCCGAGCAGTTCAATGTGCATTTCGTTGTCGATGACATTTGCAATCCCGACGAAAAGGAACATACAGACCTTTTTTGCGATACCGTGAAAGCCTATATCACTGCTCCATTTTTTTAGTACGTACCCTTTCATGATGCCGGTAATCTGGTCGATAATCATGAAGACGGCCAAGACGAGCACCCCGCCTCGAATGCCGCCGATGAACCACGAGAGGAAAGCCCCGAGTAACCCCGCCCCGGTGTTAATGTAGGAGTCGAAGTTCATGGTCTGACCTCAAAGAAACTACTCCTAGCCTTGCCACAATCGATATGCACAAAATCTTTCTTGATATAGAGAATGGCATACTCTAAATCAGGCAACTTGCCGCGAGCTTTCAAGTCAGCAACGACAGCAAAGAGCTTTTTAGCACCGAGCGAACACGATAAATCAGCGGCCAGCCCTTTAGTGTGAAAACTCCCTGTAACACCACCGACAGCGAGATTATGTTTATCACACCGACAGCCTGAATTGACGTGAATAGGAACGCCGACCGCCTCACGTATAGTCTGAGCCATGTTCATTACTCTCTGATCGATTACGTTATAGCCGCACCCGCAATGACAGGCGAACTCAGCAACTTTGAAATTCTTAGTATCCTTAGCCATATATATACCTCCGTATAACAAAAAAGCGGGGAGACCCGCAAAGAGCCTCCCCCGAAAAATAAAAGCCCGGTTGTTATCCAAGCAGTCCTTTTCCCGTTATTTTCTTGAACTCATCAGCCGTGATTACGTTCTTTGCGACCGCCTCACGAACCCTCTGTTCACTCCATACGCCGCTGTCGTAGTACTTCTTGATTTTCTCGAACATTGTCTTGACCTCCTATAGAGCTACACCCGTCATCATTGCGATGTAGTCAATATCAGCGCGCTCCTGCAACCTTTCCAGTTCTGCCGCCGGAATATCCCGCAGAATGAACCAGTACTCTTCACCGTATTTCTGTATCTGCACAAGCTCCATGTTGCTGTGCTCGCCGATGAGTCCGGCCTCGTCCGCTTCTGTGTCGCCGGTTATCACTACCCGGCCAAGTTTGCCCGCGAATGTTTCCCTCGTAACTTCTTTCTTGCTGATGAAGTTATTTCCGTTCAGTTCCAATCCGCCGAGCTGTGTTCCATCAGCCAGCGTAACCGTGAATGTCCCTTTTTCCATCTTACTTT
>CAJOED010000239.1 GCA_905233335.1 uncultured Synergistales bacterium | reverse complement strand
TTTTTTTCTGCTATAATCTTTGCAATTCACATACACATACACAACAAAATATTTTTCGAGGGAGGCAAAATTTCTATGGCATTATTCGCGCAGGATAAAAACCTCGCTATGGAACTCGTGCGCTCCGCAGAAGCCGCTGTAATGGCATCAGGACGCTGGTTCGGACTCGGCGACAAAAACGAGGTAGACCGTGCAGCTGTTGAGGCCATGCGTTACGTTCTTCACGGGGTCAAAATGAACGGCGTAATCGTCATCGGTGAGGGCGAAAAGGACGAGGCTCCCATGCTGTTCAACGGTGAGCGTGTCGGAACAGGTGAAGGTCCCGAAATGGACATTGCAGTAGACCCGATAGACGGCACTCGCTTAGTTGCACAGGGTCAGGACGGAGCAATCAGCGTGATAGCCGCCGCACCAAGAGGGACAATGTTCAGCCCTGAAGATCTCTTCTACCTCAACAAAATAGTAACAGGCCCCGAAGCCGCAGGATATATAGACATTCAAGCACCCGTAGAGTTCAACGTCCGAATAGTAGCAAAGGCAAAAGGCAAAAAGATAGAGGAGACCACCGTAGTAATGCTTGACCGTCCGCGAAACCATGAAATCCTCGAACGTGTAAGGAAAATGGGCGCGCGTGTGAGGCTCATAGGGGACGGCGACGTTGCAGGAGCACTCATGACGAGTCTTCCGGGACACGAAACAGCAGATATTCTCTTGGGCATCGGTGGGAGTCCTGAAGCAGTAATTACGGCGTGTGCTATGAAGTGCCTTGACGCGAACATGCAGTGCACTCCGTATTTCCGCAGCGAGGAGGACGAAGCAAAAGCCAAAGCTCGCGGATTGACACGTGATACTGTGCTCACGATTAATGACCTCGTGAAAAGCGATAACGTATTCTTTGCGGCGGCGGGAGGTTCTGACGGCGATTTATTGAAGGGCGTTCACTATCACGGAGCACACATAGAAACCAGTTCACTCTGCATGAGGAGCAGTTCGGGAACAATACGCTTCATATCAGCAGTACACTCACAGAAAAAACTTGAGGAGATGGGCGGCAATATAGCTTATGACCCGTCGGTGAAAGAGGAGCTTGGCCTGTAATGCATATAATCAGCGCACTTACTGCATGGCTTGTTGATACAATCGGGCGCATGGGCTACACCGGGATAATCTCGCTTATGTTCCTTGAGTCCTCGTTCTTTCCGTTCCCCAGTGAAGTCGTTATGCCTCCTGCCGGTTATCTTGCGTGGAAGGGGGAAATGTCGCTTTCTCTTGTGCTTCTTTCAGGGATTGCCGGAAGTCTTTTGGGTGCGCTGTTCAATTACTGGATAGCCGTAAAACTTGGTCGTCCGTTCCTGCTGAAGTACGGCAAGTATTTTTTCGTCTCACCCGAAAGCATAAACAAAGCAGATGATTTTTTCCTGAAACACGGCCATGTTAGTACGCTCGTCGGTCGGTTACTGCCCGTGATACGCCAGTATATTTCGCTCCCTGCAGGAATAGCACGAATGCCCATGAAAACATTTACGCTTTTCACGACAATAGGAGCGGGGGCGTGGGTGTGTGTGCTGACGTTTGCGGGGTATCTTCTCGGTGAACACCAAAACTTGCTGAAAGAGTATCTGCATGTCATCACGATTGCTTGCGTGCTGGCGGCGTGTGCTATTGCGGGAGGGTATTATCTGTACTACAAGAGGCGGCATAAAAAATAGTGAATGTTAGTAACATGTTTCCGTGCGTGTAATGCGTAAGGGCGGTTATGTTTATGCTGGTATTTACGCGCTATAATTATTCGGAAAAATTACACTGTGAGGGGAAAAACATCATGAGCACACAAAATTATTTTCACACGAGGCGGCATAAATGAGTGTACCCGGCGTAACTCTCCGGGGAATTGAGGCACTCCCTGTTGAGGTAGAAGTCGAAATCACCGGGGGGCTTTTCGCGATTACGATCGTGGGAATGCCGGATGTCGCTGTCCGTGAAGCAAAAGAGCGTGTGCGTGCGGCGTTGCGTTCACTTGGCCTGAACTTGAAGGGGAGAATTTCCGTCAACCTTGCCCTTCCTATTGCGCTCGGAATGATGACAGCAGCAGGAGCACTCAAAGAATGTCCCAAAGCGTTATACATGGGAGAATTATCGCTTGACGGGAGATTACGCCGCGTTCGTGGAGCAGTACCCGCCGCATTTCTTGCCCGGAAAATGAACATGCCGCTCTACGTACCAGCAGAGAATGCAGAAGAAGTTGCGCTCGTTCAGGGAGTAGAAGCCTATTGCGCCGACACACTAAGCGAACTCGTACTCATGCTGACGGGAGCAGAGAAGCCCCGCCCTGTTCCGCCCGCATACATTCCCGAACTCCCGCCGAACGCCGACCCGGATTTTGCCGACATCAAGGGACAGGCACAAGCACGACGAGCCGCCGAAATCGCCGCCGCAGGACATCACAACCTGCTGTTAGTCGGTTCGCCCGGAAGCGGAAAGACGTTAATCGCACGAGCCATTGCCGGAATTCTGCCGCCCCTCACAGACGACGAACTCGTAGAAACTCTGTTGGTGAGAAGTACTCTCGGCATCGAGGCCAAGCCCGGAAGAGCACGCCCATTCAGGACAGTTCACTTTACGGCGAGCACTGTGTCAGTCTGCGGAGGAGGAAACAACCTGAAGCCCGGAGAAGTGTCTTTGGCTCATAGAGGCGTTCTGTTTCTTGATGAGTACACGGAGTTTTCGCGGGATCTCACGGAGAGTTTGCGCGCTCCTCTTGAGGACGGTACTATCACGGTCAGCAGGGCGGCAGGGACTGTTACGTACCCTTCACGTGTGCTTCTTGTGCTTGCGGCTAATCCTTGTGCGTGCGGGTATGCAGGGGATCCCGTCATGAAGTGCACGTGTACATCGCTCGACCTCCAACGCTACAAACGCAAACTTTCAGGACCGATAATGGACAGAATAGATCTGCAGATCAACGTGCCGAGACTCACCCCTGAAGAATTATTATCGTTCGACACAAAAGGAACTCCCCCGGAGAACAGCGCGGCAATCCGTGAACGCGTCGTGAAAGCCCGTAAGATTCAGCAGGAACGCTGGCGGGAATATGGCCTCGTGTGCAACGCTGAACTCCCCGAAAAACTCGTGCGCGAACACCTCACACTTTCTGAAGGGTGCAGGCTCTATCTAGCAACAATGGCCGCAAAGCTGAACTTGTCGGGACGAGGTTTGAGCAGAGTCCTCAAGGTCTCACGGACGATTGCGGACTTAGCCGGAGACGAAGACATCAACAAAAAGCATATGGCTGAGGCGTTGATGTACCGTCAAATTTACGGCAGAGGATAAAGATAAAAAAATACCCTCCCGATGTTTGGGAGGGCTTTTGTTTGTTCTCTATTCGTCGTCTTCGTCGTA
>CAJOED010000238.1:2183-3085 GCA_905233335.1 uncultured Synergistales bacterium | reverse complement strand
CTCGTCGGTGAAAATCATGAACGTGAAATCTTTGTTCTTCCCGGCACTTTTCAGCCACAACGGAAAGTAGTTCGGGAACTTCCCGTAATATGGCATCACCAGCGCAACAGAATGTTTCTTGCTCATTGCTTGCCTCCTGCAAAATATTTATGTATTCATTCCCATTTGCTATGAAGACGGCGGCCAAGTAACCTGTTCAGAAATATCTTCATCTTCATTCTCCTGGCTCCGGCATCACACGTCATCAAAAGTTTCATGCGTATGAACGCGGTTTTCAGTGCAGAACGTCTCTCGTAGTTATGCATCATTTCATATTCTCTGCACGGCATCATGAGGGCTTGCATTTCTCCTTCTGAAAACTCATGATCCTTCACAAAACCCAGCGGGCATATCATGAAGCTGTCATCATCCGCAAGACTCTCATCAAAAATCATCTTACGCCGGAAGTGTATATACATGTATTCAGTATTGCGCGTAATGTCCCCGTCAACAGCAAGTCCGATTGTCTTTCCGTACTTCCACCTGAAAGCAGGGACTTTTTCCGACAGAACTCCGTACCTGTAGCACATGAATGGGAGGTACAGAGGACATACATCAGCAAAGTCGATGCTGTCATACTGTTCTCCATCTGCGAATTTGCCAAATAACTCTTCCGCAATTGCTCCCTCGTCGAAAAAGTAATATGTATCTGTCCCGTAAACATCACGGTACGAAATATTCCAGCCGGGCAGCTTGTGAAGCGCAAATGTGTTGACCTGTTCAGTGTTGCGGAAAAGCGTGAGATGTCCGCGCCTGTATATTTTGCTGTATTTTTCGAGAATGTCGTCGGTGATAAATTTATTCAGGTCTCCCCAGATGACATCGGGATCGCAATAGCCCCAGAAGTCATAACCCTTCAGCCA
>CAJOED010000238.1:0-2127 GCA_905233335.1 uncultured Synergistales bacterium | reverse complement strand
CTGAAATCAAGATGACGCGCTATCAATGATTTCAGTTCGGCGAATGTCATGCGAATCATCTTCACGTTTTCCGGCACGTTGAAGCGTGAGAAATCGCAGTCCGTGAACACCATGAACGTGAAATTTTTGTTTGCACCGGCACTTTTCAGCCAGAAAGGAAAATAGTCGGGCAACGCTCCATTTGGCGGCTTTCCGAAATAAGCAAGCACTAGAGCCGCTGAATATTTTTGCACGATAAGCACCTCCTGAAAGTATTATACATGCTGCAGGTATTCCGGCGGTACTTTCCTCACGAGCCATACGCCGTTCACCGACAGAAAGAACTCCCACCCGTCATCGTGCATTTTCCCGCTCATGACCTCAAACACCACCGGCCTCCCATGCCGCTGTCCGACATTGCGCGCCGTCTCAACATCACCCGAAAGATGCACATACAGCCGGGATTTTGGGATTAGTCCCTCACGCTCAATCCTGGCCGCAAACTTTTCACCCGTTCCGTGATAGAGGATTTCAGGAGGAGTTACTCTCTCAAGTTCCACGTCAACATTCACAGAATGACCCTGATTAGCGCGTATTAACGTCTTGTCGTCGTTGAATGAATATCTCTGCTTGCTGTCGGTGCTCACAATGCGTTCAAGAGTCGGCATGTCGATTTTGAGAGCGTCAATAAGTTTCTGAACGTCCGCCCAGCCGTGTTCGTCGAGAGTGATATTTATTACTTCAGGTTTGTGCCGTAATATTAGTGATATGTATTTGCTGATGGATTTATCGCTCATAATGAAAAAATTTCCCCCCGATAACACGAGGGGTTATTATTCTTACGCGGCCTTTGCTTTTGTCAGCCAGTCTTTACCGTCGACGAAACGCGACACTATGAACGACACGACATAATCACCAGCGGCATTAATCATAGTTGCGGGAGGGTCTACGAGATTCCCTATTGCTACAAGAATCGGGAACGCCAGCTCCATGTGATTCGGGAAGAACAGCGCGCAGATAATATACTCGCCGATATACCCGCCGCCAGGAACTCCGCTCATACCGACAGCCGAGAACACCGCAACAAGTACGATCATCGGGAGATCCGCAACCGTCAGAGGCTGACCGAGCACGCCCATAACGAACGCGATTTTCAGCACGCACGAGAAGCATGAGCCGTCCATGTGCATTGTTGCGCCCAAAGGCAGAACGATGTCTGACACGTCGCGGGAAATCCCCGTTTCAGCGGCGGCCTCCATGTTAGTGGGTATTGTTGCTACTGATGAGCACGTTCCGAGAGAAACTACAGCGGGCTTTGTGATGTGCCGGAACATTTCGCGTACTCCCTCACTGCCTGCACCGATCCACGCCATTATCGGGAACGCCGTAAAGATATATATGAAGCACACGGGGTAATACAGCAATAATGCGCGTGCATAGTCGGCGGAAATTTGCGGGCCGTATGTAGCAACGAGGTCGGCGAAAATCGCGAAGAATGCTATGGGAGCATAATATGTTACGATGTTCACGAACTTAAGCATTACGGCAGTCAGGCTCTCAAGAAATTTTTTCACCGGCTCACCTGCTGCACCGCTCAAATTCACGGAGAAACCGAAAAGAATCGAGAACACTATCAACGGGAGCATTGCCCTTCTTGAGAGTAGTCCGACGAAATCTTCTACGGTGAAGAAGTTGACTATCATCTGTGTAATTGTTGCGTGATTGCCGATTTCCTCATGAGCTATGTTCGTCCAGGCATTGAGTACGGGCGGGAAGATTATTACGAGCGCAAAATATATCAATGCCGCGACTGCACCGGTGATTACGAATGTTACGACAGTTACGCCCATGATTTTCCCGGAACGTCCGAGATTTTTTGTGCTGGCGATTGCGTTTGAGATTGACGCGAAGACCATCGGGACGACGATGCAGAACATGAGGCGAATGAAGATAGTTCCCAAGAATGCGATATTGCCGGAAAATTCGGGGAACATGTATCCGACGACAGCACCGAGTATCATAGCGAGGATTAATATAGTGAGGAAGAAATAATTTTGTGCTACAGATTTAGCTTTCATGAAACGATAAAAACCTCCTGCAAAAAATTTCTCATATTATACACAGAAAAAATAAAGTCCGGCTTACACG
>CAJOED010000237.1 GCA_905233335.1 uncultured Synergistales bacterium | reverse complement strand
GAACGGGATGAACTGAAGAAGGAGCTTGAACTTTTGCGGCGCACACCTGCACACGTAACTGAAGCAGTAGAAGAATGGTTTGAGGGAGGATTTTATTAGTTGACACTATTCACTCACCCGGAAGACGAACCCCTAGCCGCACGAATGAGACCCCTGACGCTTGAAGATTTCGCCGGACAGGAACACCTCATAGCACCCGGAAAAATACTCCACCGCATAATCGAGAGCGACAAAATCCCGTCAATGATATTCTGGGGGCCTCCCGGTGTCGGAAAAACTACGCTTGCCGGAATAATCGCCCACAAAACTCACGCGGCATTCATAAATTTTTCGGCGGTAACGAGCGGCATAAAGGACATTCGCGAGGTCATGAAGCAGGCAGAAGCCAACAAGAATTTCGGTGAACGCACGATATTATTCGTTGACGAGATACACCGCTTCAATAAGGCACAGCAGGACGCATTTCTCCCGTTCGTCGAAAAAGGAAGCATTATCCTCATCGGAGCTACAACAGAAAATCCATCGTTCGAGATTAACGGCGCGTTATTGTCCCGGTGCAAAGTTTTTGTGCTGAAGGCGTTATCCGTTGATGACCTCATGAAGTTGTTGCGTCGGGGCGTGAGTGTTCTTGGTGTGTCGGCGGGTGATGACATTTTGCGGGCAATGGCTGTCTTTGCGAACGGGGACGCACGGTCTGCGCTATCACTCCTGGAGATGGCCTCAATGAACAGTGAGAATAACACAATTACTCCCGAAATCCTCGAACAGTGCACATCAAGAAAATCATTGCTTTACGACAAGAACGGAGAAGAACACTACAACCTCATATCCGCCCTGCACAAGTCCATGAGGAATTCTGACCCTGATGCGGCAGTATACTGGCTTGCACGAATGCTTGAGGCCGGTGAAGACCCGCTGTATATTGCCCGTCGTATCGTACGTTTTGCGTCTGAAGATGTCGGACTCGCTGAACCGGGCGCACTCTCTATGGCTGTTGCGGCGTATCAGGCATGTCATTTCTTGGGTATGCCGGAATGTTCTGTGCACCTGACGCAGGCAGTAATTCACATGTCCATAGCACCGAAAAGCAACGCGCTATACTTGGCCTACAACGCCGCCCGTGATGACGCAATGAACTCACTCGCCGAACCTGTACCGCTTCACATCAGGAACGCCCCGACGAGATTAATGCGTGAACTCAATTACGGCAAGGGCTACAAGTATGCTCACGATTACGACGAGAAGATTACTGATATGGAGTGCTTGCCGGAAAATTTGCAGGGACGGGAATATTACACTCCGACGGAACAGGGCAGTGAAGCGCACTACAAGAAACGCCTCGAAAATATCAGGAAGTGGAAAGCAAATAACAAGCCGAAATTATGATATTATTGCAGGTGTCAATAAAGGAGTGAATAACATGCCGGACGTAAAACAAATAACAACTACGCGCGTACGTTACGGAGAAACTGACAAAATGGGCGTTGCGTATTACGGACGCTATATGGACTGGTTCGAGATGGGACGCAGTGATTTCTGCAGGGCGCACGGAAAAAGTTTCGCACTTTGGGAAGCAGACGGGGTATTACTGCCGGTGGTAGAAGCTCATTGCAGGTACAAATCATCATTGCTGTATGACGACGAAATAGATATAGAGACCTCCATAACGAAACTCACAAAAGTAAGCGTAGAATTTCATTGCAGGATATTTCACAAAAGGACAGGACGACTTGCGGCAGAAGGATATACGAAACATGCTTTTACGTCGCCGGAAGGGAAATTATTGCGTGATGGAAACGACCTCGAACGATGGCTCCGAGAAACTCTCACGGCGTAGACAGAAACAAGTTCGGGACCTCAAGAGGGCATGTGAGGTACTGAATTACTTTCTGCACCGTGCGACAAAGAGAACTGCAAGAACAATAAGGCTGAAATAGTTAGTAGTCGTGGTGTATAATAAATTCCGTCTTGGAGAGTCGGGACGGAAAAGAAAGACTGCACAAGATGGGGTTCACGGCCTCACCTCAGGCAATCCTTACGAAAGAGATTAAACCCTTAGCGGGCTAACCAATAACGGATGAGCTTCAAAATCAGCTCGAGGACTGTTGCGGTAACGGAAACGTACTGTAACAGTTTT
>CAJOED010000236.1 GCA_905233335.1 uncultured Synergistales bacterium | reverse complement strand
TAGAATGTAATCAATTTGTCCGTCTTGCGCATGTTTCATTAATTGCTGAAATCCATAACGCCCTTCTGTTCGCCTACCTGATTTAGCGTAATCGCCGTAAGCCCCCGCAAAAATCCAACCTTCGTGATTTTCGATCTCTTTTATAAAGAATGTTCGTTGGCTCGCATAGGAACCTTCTTCTGAGTTTTCCTCCTCTAGTGAAACTCGATAGTAAGCTGCTACACGAAGATTATTTTTGTTTTCAATACCGAATTTGTCGCCTAGAATAATCATGAGCTCTCTTTATTGCGTGCTGATTTTTCCTGTAATACAATTCATGCACCCAAAAAATTTTTCACATATACAGGAGGAATATATATCCATGAAAAAGTTTCTGTTAGTGGTGCTTTGTATCGTAATGACTGCCGGAGTCGCTTCGGCGGACAAAGATTTTTTCCTCACCCTTGCTCACAACCTCGCTGAAGACCACGCTGTACATATCGCTATGACCGAATGGGCAGATGCTGTCAATGCTGCGTCGAACGGCTCAATCACAATCAACATCATCCCGAACGGCCAGCTCGGAAGTGAAGCCGACTGTGTCTCACAGATACAGGCAAGCCAGCTCGAAATGACGAAAGTCTCCGCCGGAACACTCGCGAACTTTGCGGGCGCGTGGAACTGTGTATCAGTGCCGTACGTCTTCAGGGACAAAGACCACCTCTACAACGTCATGAACGGGCAGATAGGGCGCGACCTCTACAACCTCACAGAGAAAGACGGCTTCATCGGAATCGCCTGGCTTGAGTCCGGCACAAGATGCTTCTATACAGCAGACAAGGCCGTACGTGTCCCCGCTGACTTGAAGGGTCTCAAGATTCGCACGATGGATTCACAGATGGCTATCGACATGATGAACGCTTTTGGCGGAAGTGCTACGGTCATGGGATACAGCGATATTTATACGGGAATGCAGCAGGGAGTTATCGACGGTGCAGAGAACAACATCACAGCACTTAGAGACCATGCCGACGTAACAAAGTTCTACTGCTACGACGAACATACAATGATACCTGACGTTATCGTTCAAAAGTATGGGCGGACATGAGCGACGCACAGAAAAAAATCATGAACGACACCGCCGCAGACATGGTAAAGAATTATCGCGGACTGTGGGCAAAGTTCGAGGATGACGTGAAAGCACAAGTTGAAGGCAAAGTCGAATACGTTACGGACGTGGACAAACCAGCATTCCAGAAAGCCGTTGCTCCCCTGTACGATAAACTGAAGGCTTCTGACCCGGCAACGTTCGCATTCGTTGAGCGCATACAGTCAGCACAGTAACATAAGGTGAAAATTCATGAGCGGTTCGGACTTTCCCGGACTGCTTGTTTTTATAGGGAGATGATATATCTTGAAGACGCTCGAAAAAATACTTGATGCCGTTATGCGTTTCTTGATGGCGTTATCAATGTTCATTCTTGTAGCATTCGGAACGTGGCAGATTTTCTCACGCTGGGTGCTCAAAGACCCGTCGACCTTCACCGACGAACTTCTGCGCTACGTGCTAATCATTGCGGGCATGATAGGTTCTGCGTACTGCTTCTACCGTGATGAGCACTTAGCACTCACCCTCATAACCGACAAAGCAAGAGGCACATTCAAATTCATTCTCAATATATTCATTGAGGCGTGCATATTGTTCTTTGTCGTGTATGTGTTCATTTACGGCGGCATGAAGTTATCTGCAACAGCTACGAATGTCTCATCAGTTATGAGAATACCCATGAAGACACTGTATCTTATAGAGCCAGTGTGCGGAGTAATGATAGTAATTGCGCGTGTATTGCGTTATGCTCAGGCGTTCACGAACAGGAAAGGCGGCGAAAATTCCTGATGGTTATCACTGCTACTGTAGTATTATTCGTTTCGTTCTTTGTGATGTTGTTTGCGGGAGTTCCGATTTCTGCTGGTATAGGCATAGCGTCAGTGATTGCGGCATGTGTCAGCGGTGTTACGACACTGGAAGGCTTTGCGTTCACTGCGGCACAAAAATGCTTCTCCGGCCTCGACTCATTCTCACTTCTTGCGCTGCCGTTCTTCTCTCTTGGCGGAAACATCATGAACAAGGGCGGCATTGCGAAAAGGCTTGTACGTTTCGCGAGGCTGTTAGTCGGAGGAATTCCCGGTTACCTTGCGGCTACGAACGTTCTTGCGAATATGTTTTTCGGAGCTGTGTCGGGGTCATCAGTTGCGGCAACGTCAGCAATGGGATCAATACTCTCACCGCTCGAAAAGGACGAGGGATACGACCCGGATTATTCTGCGGCTGTGAATATCTGCTCTGCTCCGACGGGAATATTAATTCCTCCTTCAGGGCCGTTAATCCTCTACTCAATCACTGCTGGCGGCGTAAGTGTTGCGGCGTTGTTCATGGGAGGATATTTTGTCGGCGGTATTTTGGGCGTGGCTGTTGCGGTTATGGCTATTGTTCTTGCTATGAGGCTGGGCTACAAGAAGTCAGAAGTCCACGAGGAAGACTCCGCGCTGAAAATATGCCTCGACGCAATCCCCTCACTGCTTGCCGTAATAATCGTCATGGGCGGAATACTTGCAGGAATTTTCACGGCGACGGAAGCGGGCGTAGTTATGTGCCTGTACTGCGGGCTTCTTGCGGCTGTGTATAGAGAGATGGACTTGAAGACGCTCTATAATCTTCTTGCCGACACTATGAAGAGTTCAGCAACGATATTATTCCTGATTGCGGCCTCGTCGATAATGGCTTACGTTATGGCTCGTACAGGAATCCCGAACGCAATATCACGAATGATTATGGGTGTGTCGAATAACCGCTATGTTATTCTGCTCATCATGAATGTATTTCTGCTCGTTATGGGCATGTTCCTTGACCTTACGCCTGCGGTGCTGATATTCGTTCCGATATTCCTTCCGATTGCGCGCCGTATCGGGATGAGTGATGTACATTTCGGCCTCATGCTCATTCTGAACTTGGGCATAGGATCGGTAACACCTCCGGTCGGGTCGTGCTTGTTCGTCGGGTGCGGTGTTGCGAACGTCAAGATTGAGGGCGTAACAAAATATATAGTGCCGATATTCATTACTATGTTCATTTCGTTGATGCTCGTAACGTACATTCCGCAAATATCTTTGAGCCTGCCTTACTGGACGGGACTGATTAAGTCTATGGGCTGGCTTCGGTAAAAAGTCATGCAGGGTGCGGGCGGTGAGTT
>CAJOED010000235.1 GCA_905233335.1 uncultured Synergistales bacterium | reverse complement strand
AAGGCGGCATAGCTCAGATGGCTAGAGCATGCGGTTCATACCCGCAGTGTCCCCGGTTCGATTCCAGGTGCCGCCACCAAATTATCCCATTACAACAACAGAATAATTACGACGCAGGAAATGTTTTTTTCCCACGCCGCTGAAGAAAATTACATCTTACTCACTGCCATATTCACAGCTTCACCCCTAGTCATGCCCTCACGGAATGTTATTTTCAGCTTCTCCGCTTCTGATACACTCACAGCCTCATCAACACCGAAAATTCCCGGCTCATCATCAGCAGGAAGTTTCACCGGCTCAAGAAGTCTATGCAGGCTCGCAAGCTGTACAGCCCCGAAATATTTATGCCCTTCAGGAACATCGGAATAATTCGCAAGCGACAACGTAACGCCCGAATCCAGCAGTGCCTTCTGCACACGAATAACACTCACTTCCCGCGGCTGAACGTTCCCGGTAACAGCAAGTGCGGCTAGTGCTCCTGCTGCTTGTCCCGTCATCATCGTTATGGGCTGAAGTCTCAATGCTCCGGCGGCAAGTCGGGACATCGAGAGATTTTTTTCGGCGGCAATGAAACCGTCAGTGTCTTTCGGAATGAGTATATCGAGCGGCACCTGAAAATTTCCGGCGGGCGCGTGCGTGTTTGCGTATTCGGCTTTTTCCCCCAAGTCCTTCTCCATGTCAGCATCAAAACCGGCGTGGTGTAAATCAAGTGGATAGCGGCCTATTGCGATTGCGTTCGTGAGTTCGTTATTGCCGTTATTATTACGATAGCTCAATGAGTTTCTGTAGAGTTCGGCGGACGTAAAAACATGTTCACCGATTATTCTCCTGCTCTCACGGACGTACGGCACCGGGGGCATATGACGCGCTATTTCTTTCCACTCGTCAGGCAAGTCCTTTGCGGCTTCAGGGAGTTCGTTGTATTCGTCCTCATCAACTGACCATAATTCGCCGAGTTCGTTCTGCATGTAGTATATGAAGTGCAGGGTCTTAATGAGTGCGTCGCGTTCTGCCCTTGCGCGTAGAGTTTTGTTTTCGAGGTAGGCGGCAGGGAGTCCGTATTTCTCGTTCCACTTGTACTGTCCGGGGTAATCGTTGCCCCAGTTGACGGAAGTTTTCGTGATCAGCGGCCAGTTTTCCGGGTCTGATGTGTAGCTTCCGGTTGTGAATGAGTCAGGCAGTCCCCTGTACGCATTGTGTGTTACGAAATTCACCGGGAGTTTCACGGGGTAAGTGCCGGTGAAGGAGGTTCCGTTTTTCGTTACGTAGCGTTCGTAGTTCCACCGCGCAAAGTCGTAACCGGGAAGGGGCATTCTTGGCCGTAAGCGTTCGGGTATGCCGCCGGGGTATTTTCGGATTACGGCAGTCCATGTGATGTCCTGTATCATTGCGTCGTGCTTTATGTTCGGGGATATGGAGTTCGCAGCCCGGTATTTTGCGCCCGTCAACGGAATAACATCACCGTACTCTGTAGCGTCGATTAAGACTCTGCACGTTACGTTACGTTTTCCGTCGGGTGTCTGGATGATGACGCTGCTGACCCTCCGTCCCTCACTAATACTCTCACCGTTCACAGAAATAACTTCATCAGTACCGACAGCAATAATTTCTGACCTATAGAGGATGTCGGGAGCATCTTCACCGCGTGTCATGTCCGCAAGGATTTTTGCACCGACTGACGGCTCGAACGCTAAGTTCTGAGGATCCCAGTAGCTTGTGCCAATGGATTTTCCCCTGACAGCGTAATACTCTTCTACTCTGCTCATGAACTCACGGTATATCCCGCTCTGCTGTCCGCTCAAGTCGTCCATGTTCGCGACTCCTGCCGCTGTTGCCTGACCTCCGAGCATGTTAGTCGGCTCGACGATGAGAACATCAACGCCCATACGTGAAGCCTGAATTGCCGCTGATACTCCGCCCGTGCCGCCCCCGGCAATAACAACGTCGTAGTCATCTCTGGCATACGAACACGACGCAAGGACGAACACGAGCACTAACGCAAAAAGTTTTCTCATGATATAGCACCTCTCTTTTTGGGCAATAGTATAATTGACAGCGAAAAATTTTTGTGTGAAAATCTTTGTCGCAAAATCATCACAAGAAAGGATTGACAGAAATTATGCGGAATTTGTATAATGGCTCACGGCTCACGGCTCACGGCTCACGGGCACAAATTCTGTCCTCAC
>CAJOED010000234.1 GCA_905233335.1 uncultured Synergistales bacterium | reverse complement strand
CCACCCAAGCGACAGAACATACTCTGCGGCTCTGTCCTCTGCAAAGCGGCCAAGTTCTTGTGCTTGCGTCATTGCTGGGCTTCCTTGTCGAGCTTGTACACCCACGCAAGAACACGCGCAACAACTTCATAGAGTTCTGCTGGTATTTCTTCGCCGAGTTCGAGGGAGATTAACGCCGACACCAGCGCGGCATCTTCTACAATGGGAACGTCAGCCTCTATAGCGCGTTCTACAATCTTGCGGGCAATGAAGCCTTCACCTTTTGCGACGACTTCGGGAGCACGCATTGTCCTGTTGTCATATTTGACCGCTACGGCCTGTTCACGTTTTTTTGCTTCTGCCATAATCTACACCGTAATATCAAGCCCGCGCCCGGCCACCAGCAGATTACGTTCAACTTCAGGTGCTCTCGTCGATATTCCTATGAACGTTACTGGTATCTCCAAGCCCTGAAGCTCCCTCCGCAAGTCCCTTCTTCTTCGCTCAATGAGGCGGCAAGTTTCTGGCTTCTCGGCGTTCAGTGTGAGGTTGCAGCTTTTTCCGTCGCTCTCAACAAGTCCGCCCACTTCACCCAAGACTGACCCGGTAATCCCGAATCCGACCTGCCAGTATTTCTGCCCGTCATCTTCTGCTGAACGTCCGACGTAGATTTTTGCGGTCATGTCCTGTGAGGCATTTTCGAGAACAGGCCAGTACGGCGCAACGAGCAACGACGGGTTGACTTCGGGACGCGGGGACTTCATGAGGATAGATTGTGCCTGAAGGAAACGCGCGATGTCATCATTGCCCTCCTTCATGCCGCGCAAAACTTTCACGGGGTCATTGCCTCTGCTTTTTTCGCGGAGTTCTTTGCGTATTCTGTTCCACATCTCCGTAGCCTGCTGTCCGTTCATTGCGGCGTATTCAGAAAGCAGTGCAGCGTTCTCCTGAGTCATCGGTACATCCCGCGCCCATAACTCTATGAATGACGAAACATCACCGCCCGTTTTCCTCCATGCGTCCTTTATGGCCGTAAGTACTTCATTCGATAACGGAAGTCCACGCGATAACAACGCCGTAGCGAGTTCTCTGTCCCGTGCGGGAATTTGCGACAAGAAAGACAGTTCCCCCTGTGATAGCCTCAACACCGGCACACCGTCAGCACCGGAAGCATCCCATACAGCCCGGAAGTGTTCGCCCGGTATCAGTGAGAGAGTTGCGCGCGCTCGTAACTCCTGCATTGTTCCGTTCACATCAACACGAACTGTATACGTGCCGTCGGAGTTCTGCGATAACACGCTCCCTTCTACGACCATTCCCGTCTTGACTCCGGCTAGTCTTGCGGCTATTTGTGCGGGTGATTGTATCTGCGGCTGTGTCGAAATCTGACCTTGTCGGGCGTTCGTGCTGATATTGCTCTGCATCTGGCTGTAATTCTGGTCAACATTTACATTTATCGACGGCATTATGATTTTTCCTCCATGATAATTTTACGGCAGAATGTCCTTCTATGTATTTCTGACATTCCCATAGTCCTCACTGCTTCCATGTGTAGTTTCGTCGGGTAGCCTTTGTTTTTCGCAAAATTATAGCCCCTGTACTTATCATCAAGCCTTATCATGAGTCTATCACGTATAACTTTTGCAGCTATTGAGGCGGCAGATACCACCGGGATAACGTCGTCGGCGCGTATCAGTGTCCATTGCGGAAAGGCAAGTCCGGGTATGCGTTCTGTTCCGTCGACGATGACGCACGAAATATTATCATTGAGCTTGGCCGCAGCACGTGAAACACACTGTCCCATTGTCCATAGTGAAGCCCGCAGAATATTATCACGGTCTATCATGTCGACGCTTCCCATGTATGCACGCCATAAAACGCCGAGTTCGTTCATGAGGACAAAAAGTTTTTCGCGTCCTTTGGGAGTGAGTTTCTTGCTGTCCCGGAGTTTTCGTTGGGTGAGTTCGTGCTCCTGTTCGGGAGTGAGGTACACCGCCGCCGCTACTACAGGCCCCGCAAGTGCCCCGCGTCCTGCCTCGTCAGTGCCGATTACCGCGCCCCGTTCGTGAAGACGTGAGAGAAGTTCTTGTGCTTCATCATGTTCAATGCGCGGAGGAAGTATTATGTCGTTAAACAACGTGAGCTGCCTCATTGCTGTTATTGTCGGAGTCGTGCAGTGTCGTAGCGTCTGTATCATCACGCAATGACTTC
>CAJOED010000233.1 GCA_905233335.1 uncultured Synergistales bacterium | reverse complement strand
TGCATGATTTTATTTTATGAATTGTATCATAATTTTCTGGAATGAATAGCCCGCATATGACTTCAGCCACCGAAACCAAAGCAGAAAATTATGAATACCATGAAGCAGTTTGTTTTTCGTTACATAGTTGTTGAAGTAATATTTTCGTGAGGCTGTTGAATTTCGTATAAACCTCATGCCCGATTCAAGCTGTTCTATTCTGTCAGGGTTCACAGCGTGAGCATGTATATATGTTACGTCGTTTATTATTCCCGTCTTCCTTCCCAACTTCTGCAACTTGAAGGCTAGTATGTGCTCCTCGTAATACAAAAAAACATTATCATCAAACATTCCGATATTCACAAAATCGCTCGTCCTTATGAAAAACAAACACCCCTCAACTTCCCATACTTGATTTACAGCTTCACTATTAGAGATAATTTTTTCGAGCATGATTTTTTCTTTCTTGGGCTTCATTATGTGCAATGGACGCATGAAGTTCTCATACATTAACGGCTTCAGGAACGCAAGCGGCGTGCTTTCATCATTGTGGAAATTCACGACAGCTTCACCCGAAACATTATGTTGTATTCCCGTCAGAACTGCATACTCATCTCTCTCTGCAAATACTTCCTTCACTCGCTTCACGAGGTCTTCACCGAAAATCACATCAGGGTTAGCAATGCCGATAATGTCCGGGTGAAATTTCTCTATCAGATAGCGCGCGCCGTAATTGTTGCCATAAGAATATCCCCCGTTCCTGTCCGACTTCATAACGTGTATTTTCTCATTCTCATATGCTTTCAGTATCTCGTATGAATTGTTCGGGGACATGTTATCAACGACAGCAATATAATCTATTTCCCGGAAATCCTTTATGTTATTGAGTAATTCTATTGTTGTTTCGTAGTCCTTGTAGTTCAGCACAACAAGCCCGCACGTAAGCAAAATTTTTCACCTCAACAGAAAAGAAATTCCCCCCGGCAAAACGGGAGGAACTACCACTAATTATTCGTTGTCAGCGTCCGAAATATCAAGCATTGCTGCATCGTCTTCCGGGCTGTCATCATCACTCATTACTTCTGACGCTTCAGCTAAATCATCGTCGCCGCTGTTCATGACTTCTGATGTTTCAGGCACAAAACCGATTCCCTCACCGACTTTTGCCATTATGCCGCGCACAATTTCGTCCTGCAGTGCTTTGTTGTCAGCAAGGAATTTTGCGACCGTCTCTTTGCCCTGCCCGAGAGTTTCGCCCTTGTACGTCAGCCATGACCCCTTCTTGTTGATGACCTCGTAATCTATCGCCATATCAACAACAGCTACTCCCACCGGAATGCCTTTTCCGTAAATCAGGCTTGCATGTGCTGTTCGGAAAGGCGGCGCAAGTTTGTTCTTCACGACCTTCAAATATAGCTCATGGCCGATAGTAACGTCGCCCTTTTCGAGCTTCTTCCCTCGTCTTACTTCAAGCCTCACCGACGAATAGAATTTCAGCGCACGTCCTCCCGTCGTTGTTTCGCTTGGCCCCGGAGCATATCCCGTAGAAATCATCGCGCGCAACTGGTTAATGAATATCACGATACAGTTCGTCTTCGAGATCACAGACGCAAGCCGACGCAGAGAGTACGACATCAACCGCGCCTGGAGTCCTAGCTGGCTCTCACCTATACGCCCGTCAATTTCTGCCTGAGGTGTCAGTGCCGCAACTGAATCCACCACGACAATATCAACCGCTCCCGTACGCACCATCTGATCGAGAATATACAGTGCTTGTTCTCCGCTGTCAGGCTGTGAAAGGTACAAGTTCTCAATGTCAACGCCGAGCGTCATAGCCATCCGCGCATCAAGTGCATGTTCAGCGTCAATGAATGCCGCAATTCCTCCCGCCTTCTGTGCTTCAGCAACCGCACACAATGCTATCGTCGTTTTGCCGGAACCTTCAGGGCCGAAAATCTCTACTATTCTGCCTTTGGGATAGCCGCCGATACCAAGAGCAACATCAAGCGGAAGAACGCCGGAAGAGATGACATCAATATTCTTTTTCGCGGTTTCTCCCAGCCTCATGATTGCGCCTTCCCCGAACTTGCCGCGAATATCACCGATTGCTTCAGCTAATACTTCTTCACGGGTCTGGGCTGCTTTCTTTACAGTTTTTGCCAGAGTAATCACGCTCCTATAATTTCAGTGTGAGTTTTTGCCCGATAAGTATACAGCATTTT
>CAJOED010000232.1 GCA_905233335.1 uncultured Synergistales bacterium | reverse complement strand
CGACACAGAAATTAATGATGACGCTTTTATGAAAATGATTGACGAAATGAATACACACCCTGAATACGGCATGATTGCTCCCGAAATGATAAATTCTGACGGTGTTATTTTATTGTCCGCAAGATCTTTTCCGACAGCCCTCGAAAAATTCTATAAGGCAGTCCCGATTAAGAGCATACAGCAAAAAGGCGAGCGCATGGAGGTTCAAAATCCCCCATACCCCGGTGCAAAAAGCTATCCTGTTGATTATATCGTGAGTGCGTTCTGGCTCATGAGGCCGGAGATTATTCAGAAAGTCGGAATGCTCGACGAAAAAATTTTTTACGCTCCTGAAGATGCCGAATACTGTATACGTGTATGGAAAGCAGGCTACAAAGTTGCATTCTGTCCAAAAGCAAGAATTATTCACGAGTGCCAGCGTCTCAGCAAAAAGAAACTCATAAGCAAAATCAACTGGGAACACATAAAGGGACTTGCGTACATGTTTAGGAAGCACAGCTATATTTTCCGGGCAGGACAGCTCAGAGCATCATTTGCGCAGGATTAACGGATGAAAGAGTGAAAATATTTTTTGTGAACCCGTTATTCAAGGCGGAATAGTCTCATGCAGAAATTATTAACACAAACGCAAGTTTAACCTGAAAATTGCAGAAGGGCATCAAGAACTCCTGAAATTTAGTGCGGGTAAAAATCCTGATTGGATAACTACGCTGTTGCATGTTGGTCTTATGGTAGTCAAAGCTCACTGGTTATGTTTATGTTATGTGCAAGAACGAAAACTCAAACTACGTCAGCATACCGTAAGGCAGAAAACACTGTTTCGGCGAAATGTATTCCACAGACGGAATGATTAACACAATACCATGCGAGTTTGGGCTGAAGTTTCCTGACGGCATGACAGAGCAACAGCAAAAATTATCATGTGCCGCAATACCCCTCACAGCTTGCAGTGAAAAAGTTTCGGTGATATTCTTACACGCAAAATTTTCATATCACATCACAAGGAAGGAATAAAGACTTGGGAAAATCATTTGCTGAACGGCACAACAAAACAACCCTTCATGACATACTCAAAGAACTTGGCCTCGACAACAAGAAAGTAATCGCCGCAGAACTCAACGGTGAAGCGTTCGACCTTTCTCACACAGTAACTTCCGGCGGAGAGATTGACGCGATAACTTCTGACTCTCCCAAAGGACTCGAAATCATCAGGCACAGCACAGCACACCTTATGGCTCAGGCTATATTGCGTTTGTATCCCGGCTCACATTTCGGGGTCGGCCCTGCGATAAAGGACGGATTTTATTACGATGTCGACGTTGCAGGGACAATCACGGAAGACGACCTCCCCAAGATAGAGGCTGAAATGCGCAAAATTTCGGGAGCGGGCGAGAAAGTTACGCGTGAGGACATGACGAAAGATGATGCGCTGAAGTTCTTTGCTGATGACCCGTACAAGACCGAACTCATCAACGACATAGACTCGCCGACAGTTTCCGTGTACAAGCAGGGGGAATACGCCGATTTATGCCGGGGGCCTCACGTCGAGAACACCGCGAAACTTCACAACTTCAAGCTGTTATCGATTGCCGGAGCTTACTGGCGCGGGAGTGAGAAGAACAAGATGCTCACGAGGATTTACGGGACGGCCTTTGCGACACCCGACGAACTCAAAGCGTACATCAAGCAACTGGAGGAGGCAAAATTACGGGATCACCGCAAACTTGGCAGGGAGTTAGACCTCTTCAGCCTGCACGAGGAAGGCCCCGGCTTCCCGTTCTTCCACCCAAAAGGAATGGCCATCATGAACACGCTCATAGATTTTTGGCGGCGCGAACACGTCAAACGCGGCTACACCGAAATCAAAACACCGCAAATACTCGACCGCGAATTATGGATACGTTCGGGGCACTGGGATCACTACCGGGAGAACATGTACCTGACAGAAATTGACGAGAAGCCCTACGCAATCAAGCCCATGAACTGTCCGGGAAGCCTCCTGGTGTACAAGACGCAGTTACGGAGCTACAGGGACCTCCCGATGAGGCTCGCGGAACTCGGACTCGTCCACCGGCACGAACGGAGCGGGGTGCTTCACGGCCTTATGCTCGCACACGTACATAGAGCCGACGAAAATCAAAGAGGAAGTTCTGCAGATTATGGAGCTTGATAAGTATGTGTACACTGATGTTTTCGGCTTCAAGTATTCCGTAGAGCTGTCGACGAGGCCGGAAGACTCTATGGGCACTGACGAGCAGTGGGAAGAAGCAGAGAATGCGTTGCGTGATGCGCTTGAGAGCACGAATACTCCCTACACAATCAACCCCGGCGACGGAGCGTTTTACGGGCCGAAGATAGATTTTCACCTTGAGGACTGTATCGGCAGAACGTGGCAGTGCGGGACAATACAGCTTGACTTCCAGCTTCCTGGACGTTTCGACGCGTCATATATCGGTGAGGACGGAGCAGAACATACGCCTGTGCTGATACACCGCGTTGTTTTCGGGAGCATTGAGCGTTTCATGGGAATATTGATAGAGCACTACGCCGGAGCTTTTCCGTACTGGCTTGCACCCGTTCAGGTGAAAATTATTCCGATTGCCGACGATCATTTAGCATACGCGCAGGAACTCAAAGAGAAGTTCACGGCCATGAATTTGCGTTCGGAGGTTGACACTAGGACGGAGAAACTTGGCCGCAAGATAAGGGACGCGCAATTGCAGAAAGTTCCGTATATGCTGGTAGTCGGGGACAAGGAACGCGATAATCACACAGTCGGAGTCCGCAAGAGGCTTGAAGGTGATTTAGGGAGCATGAGCCTTGAAGCATTCGAGGAGTTACTCGCAAAGGAGTTCAACCCGTTACGTTAGCGAAAAAATTACTCCCTCCGCACAAACGGGGGGAGCTGTTGTTATTGTTTCTTGGGAAGTGTGAGCCATGAGCCGAGTATGTCGTCCCATTCCGGCGGATTGAAATCGACAAATCCTGCATCGGAAAAGAACGTGACCTCCTTCACGTTTGAAGGTCGCACCTATCATAGAGCCACAGCCAACAGTGGATTCAACGGCGACCTGAACCGCGGAGCAGGAGGTGCGTATATCTAC
>CAJOED010000231.1 GCA_905233335.1 uncultured Synergistales bacterium | reverse complement strand
GCAGCTGAAAGCCGACGAGGTTATTTCAGAAGGAAAAAGAAAAAAAAGAAAGGAGAAATGTATTATGTCATCAAAAAAAATTCTTGCGTTCTATCTTGAAGGTTGTCCGTATTGCAGGCAGGCTCGCAAGGCAGTAGACGAACTCGGCGGGGCGGACATTGAGTGGGTAGAGGAGACACAGCACCCGGAAATCTCTGAACGCTACGACTACTATTATGTTCCCTCAATGTTTGTTGACGGCGTGAAAGTGTATGAGGCCAAGCGCGGTGAAACTTACGAGGAATGCAAAGCCAACGTGAAGAGGGTAATTGATATTTCTGCACGTTAATAAAAGTCAGTATATTTTCTGATAAAGTTTATGAAGGTCAGTAATATAATTCTCCGCGTTGTGAGAGAGAACAACAAATAACAATGAAGGAGATAAAAATATTATGGCAAGAGATAAATTTTACCCGATGATGAGAATGATGGATCCTGAAGAAATTTTTGATTCACTGACACGAGGAGTTACAGCTCCATTTTTCGGAAATGCATTCCCTGACTTCAACGCAAAAACTGACTTATACAGGAAGGACGGAAAAATTTTCGTTGAGGCTGAATTGCCCGGAATAGCTCCCGACAACGTAGACCTGCATGTGTATTCCGATCGCCTCACGCTGTCAGCCGAGAAGAAAGCAGAGAGTCAGGAGGGCGGCAACGACAAGAGCTATTTCCGCACCGAAAGAAGCTGGGGGAAGGTCGAGCGCGTTATCTCGTTCCCCGTAGAGGCAGACCCGGAGAGCGCAAAAGCAAACTTCAAGAACGGAGTACTCACGGTAGAAATTGCCGAAAAGAGCCAGGACAAAGCACACAAGAAAGTGAGCATCACTGCCGAAGCATAAACAACACCCAAAAAAGTATTCTTCATGACACAGTCTCGTAACAGGGGCTGTGTTTTTTTGTGATAGTATTACGGGCATGATTGACATCAAAAATTTATCGTTATCATTCGGCGAAAAAGTTATCTTCAGCGGCCTGAACTTACAGATTACCGACACCGCAAGAATAGGAATTGTCGGTGCAAACGGTGCAGGGAAAACTACACTGCTGCGCGTCCTCATGAGGGAGCTTGAACCTGACAGCGGAGTCATTGAGCGTTCACGTGGACTCACTGTCGGCTGTCTTCCGCAGGATCTCGCAGAACTTGAAGCAGTACCTCTCATGCAGTACCTGAAAAACAGCGCGGGCATCTCTCACGTCGAGGCAAAACTCCGGGCTGTCGAGGAAAAATTATCGCGCAACCCGGAAAATCACAATGAACTTCTGCAGGAACATTCACGGCTTGAGAGAAGATTCGAGAGTCTATTGCTATGAAGATACTTCACGGCTTGGGCTTCAGGAAGGGCGACGACCTCAAGAACTGCCGGGATTTTTCGGGCGGGTGGAAAATGCGAATTGCTATGGCGGCGTTGCTGGTGTCTGCTCCTGATGTGCTGCTGCTCGACGAACCGACTAACCACCTCGACACAGAATCAATGGAGTGGCTTGAAGGCTGGCTGAGAACTCACAAGGGAGCAGTGGTATCTGTTTCGCATGATGTACGCTTCCTCGAAAACACAGCAGAAAATATTGCTGACCTCGAACACGGGACAATAACGCTTTACCCGTACAGTTACGACGAGTATACAGTCATAAAGGAGCAGAACAGGGAGCTACAGGAGAAAGCATTTGCACAACAGCAGGCCAAGATACAGAAGATTGAAGCGTTCGTGAATCGTTTCCGCTACAAGGCAACAAAGGCCGCACAAGTCCAGAGCCGCATAAAGCAGCTTGAGAAGATACAGCGCATAGAGTTATCTTCCGACAGCAGGACAGCAAAAATCACTATCCCGGAAGCTCCCGCGTCAGGTTGGGAAGTCCTGAAAGCTAATGACCTCACGAAAAGTTATGACGGACTGAAAGTCTTTGAGGGAGTAAGTTTCGTCATGAACAGGGGAGAACGTATTGCGCTCGTCGGTGTGAACGGTGCGGGGAAGTCTACGTTACTGCGGATATTGAGCATGAACGAGGAGCCGACATCGGGAAGCGTGAAACTTGGCCATAACGTGAAGTTTGCGTATTACTCACAGGAGAGCGCGCAGAACATAGACTACACCAAAACAGTATGGGAAGAAGCTCGTGCGGTGTCGTCGAAACTCAATGACGTGGAGAGAAGGAGCCTGCTTGGAGCGTTTCTGTTTTCGGGTGATGACATTCACAAGCCGGCGAGTGTGTTATCGGGAGGGGAAAAGGCACGCTTGGCACTCTATAAGCTCATGCTTGAGGAGACGAATTTTCTGATACTTGATGAGCCTACTAACCACTTGGATCAAAATACGCGGGAGATTGTAGAACGTGCCTTGTTGAAGTATCAGGGGACGCTGTTAATAGTTTCGCATGACCGTCATTTTCTTGATGCACTTGCGGAGAGAGTATTAGAGATAAGAGATGGGAGATTGTATGACTATCCCGGCAATTATTCATGGTTCCTGGAGAAGAGAGAAGAGACACTGACACCCGCGCCCGAAAATATCACCCCTGCACAGAAGGCCAAGCCCGCAAAGACTAATGACAGCTTACGGGAGAAGCGCGAACTCAAGAAACAAATTACCCTTCACGAAAAGCAGATAGCCTCAACAGAACAACGAATAGCGGAGATTGACTCGTCGTTGTGTGAGCCTGAAACGCTGAAGGATTCGGGAAAAGTCCGGGAACTCATGACGGAACGCGCGAAACTTGATACAATGCTGAAAGATTTATACTCTCAATGGGAAGAATTGAGCCTGAAACTTGAGGAACTGCAATAATTTTTTCGAGGACTTATCACGAATATTACACAGCAAAAAAAATTCTCCTGTATCGCGTCTCATTCTCGGCTGGCACGCAAGCTACATTCTTGCTTCTGACGGGCGTTATTCTGTCGGTTTTGTCCCGGACTCCATGAAGGAGCCTCACACGACCCGGCAAGTTCACACGTCGGCATTACTCTCGTCGACACTTCACGAGCTGGCTGCATTGTACGTCTCACCGTTCCCGCAGGAGTTCGCGGCTGCAAGTGCGGCATGTTCTGTTCTCGTGCCATTCGGGGAAACGGGCGGGTTTCCTCTTGACGCTGTTATGTCGTGTGCGAGGGGGGACAGGGTCGCTGTGCTTGGCTATGAGCGTGATTTGCTGCCGTTCATGCGGGACTGGGGGTGGCGTATTGCTGTGTTCGATGACCGTGCCGCCGGGCGTAATGACTGCTTCATGCAGGAGGAATTTTCGCGTGGTGTTCGTGCGGCGGAGTGGGTATGGCTTTCACCTGAAGCGATTCGGGACAGGTGGCTTCTCTCGACACAGAATATTTTGCGTGAGAAGAAAGGCTGTTTTCTGCAGGGACCGGGCATTCCGGCAGTACCCGAAATATTTTCGCGCTTGAGAGTTACGCATCTTGTTGCTCCGTCGTGCAGTGATTCTGCGGTCGTTGAAGCGCACGTGTCGGCGGGAGGAAGTGCGTGGCTCTGTGAGGCGGTAACGTGGCGGGTGTATTCTTGAAACTTCTTGACAAAATAGCGCATAGAGTTATAATTACT
>CAJOED010000230.1 GCA_905233335.1 uncultured Synergistales bacterium | reverse complement strand
ATGTGATAGAATGTAACCGTCCCAAACAAAATAAATAGTGAAAGGAGCTTGACGGCATGAAGTATTTGCAGTATAGTTTTGTTAAGTCAAGTCAACTTATTGTCTCTTAACAGGTAACATTCCCAACACACAGCACAAATATTTACGCTTTCACGGGGGAACAATATCATGAAAACCCTCGCGAAAATGTCCGCGCTTCTTATCACGTCCGTCATCATCGGTGCACTTCTCATCGTCGCCGTATACATGCTGCCTGTATCTGCCGTTCAGGAACACCTGCGTGCTTCCATTGATGTCCTGCTGAAAGAGGGCGTACGAAATTCATGGGCGGCTTTCAGTTATACCCGTCCACCGCGTAATATGTCGGGCACTAATTTTTCGGGTGTCCTGAAATCAGCGCGACCCTACGCAATATCAGACGGCTTCACTGACGCTATCATGTTCAGCAAGGCCGCATACAGAAGCAATAACCCAGTGAATGACGCTATGATGATCCCCAGCTTGGGCTTCAAAAGTGATAGTGAGTTCGGGAATCCTGTAGAGTCTCTCGCAAAATCACTTGACGACAGCATGAGGGACAAAGCTACAATCAGCAATTACGCGCGTTACTGGCACGGATATTTAGTGTACTTGAAGCCGCTTCTTTATGTTATGGGTGTTCCGGGTGTAAGAGTCCTGAACCTGATATTGCAGATGATAATTTTTACCCTGATAACCGCGAAAATATCACGCATTAAAGGCACAGCATACTCACTTGCACTTGCGCTCGGAGTTCTCGTAATAGACCCGGTATCTACAGCGATATGCATACAGTATTCGAATGTGTATTATGTTATGCTCTTCACGCTGCTAATCATGCTCTCACGCAATGACAAGCTCAAAGAAAACGGCGGCTATTGTCTCCTGTTCATGTTCAGCGGAATATTGACGGCGTATTTAGACCTTCTCACGTACCCTTCTACAGTGCTGGGAATGTCTACAGTTCTCTATCTTCTTCTGAATGATGATATGACACTATGCAGAAAAATACTTGGCATGTTGAAGCTGGGAATTTCGTGGTGTGCGGGCTATGCGGGCATGTGGTCGGGGAAATGGCTCATATCGTACCTTCTGACGGGCTATGACACTATAGGTGATGCGCTTGGCTCTGCCGGAGGACGTATGTCGGGCGGTGTGTACGGTTTGAGTCTGTCGTGGCAGTGGATGTTTTCGCACTTATGGCCGGTATTCGCTGCGGTGTGTGCTGTGATGATGCTGGTAGTTATCGCGGTGTATGTGTCGGTCAGAAAAGGCCGGACTTCTGCTGGTGAAGTTGTGCCGCTTCTCCTTGCCTCGCTATATCCGTTCGCATGGTATGCAGTAATGAAGCAGCATTCATTCATACACTACTTTTTCACGCATAAGAATCTTGCTGTAACTGTATTCGCCCTTGTGTGTGTTGCAGTGAAGTGTTCGGGGCATGAGAAAAAATCATGAGCAGGAAAGTATTAATCATCGGAGCAGGCCCGGCAGGACTCACAGCAGCATATGAGCTTCTGACACGTTCGCGCGATTATGAAGTCGTCGTGTTCGAGGAGAGCGGGTATATGGGCGGAATTTCCCGGACGGTGAACTACAACGATAACCGCATGGACATGGGCGGGCACAGATTTTTCTCGAAAGTCCCGGAGGTCAATCAATGGTGGCAGAACATGATGCCCATGCAGGGAGCACTACCTTTTGACGACAAGACGCTCGGCAGAACTTCACAGCTCACTCCCGGCGGCCCTGACCCCGACAAAACCGACCGCGTCATGCTCAACCGTAACAGGCTGTCAAGAATACTCTTCAACCGAAAATTTTTCGATTACCCCGTGTCCCTGAAATTTTCGACGATCCGAAACATGGGATTTCTCACGACGATAGCGGCAGGATTGAGTTATCTGAAGGCGGCAATGTTCAAGCGTCAGGAAAAATCACTTGAGGACTTCTACATTAATCGTTTCGGGAAAAAGTTATACTCCATGTTCTTTGAGAACTACACGTACAACTTATGGGGTCGCCATCCTTCAGAAATTTCGCCGGAATGGGGAGCGCAAAGAGTCAAAGGCTTATCCATCACCGCAATATTACTTCGGGAAAATCTTTCATGCCAGGAACAGAAAAGTAGAGACCTCACTCATCGAGAGTTTCGCATATCCCAAACTTGGCCCGGGTCAGCTATGGGAAATTACAGCGGAGGAAGTGAAGAAGCTCGGCGGAAAAATCATAACCGGCGCAAAAGTCATCAGTCTTCACAAGGCCGGGAACGTCATTACTTCTCTCACTTACGAGAAAGGTAATCAGAAAATCACGGAAGAAGGCGACATAATAATCTCGTCTATGCCGGTAAAAGACCTAGTGCATGGAATGAACGACGTACCTGAACGAATATCATTCATAGCTTCCGGCCTCCCATACCGCGACTATATGACCGTCGGCGTTCTCGTGAAATCCCTCAACCTAAAGAACGAAACGAACATAAAAACTTTCGGGGGCATCATCCCGGACAACTGGATATACGTTCATGATAAGAGCGTGAAGATGGGACGCATTCAGGTATTCAACAACTGGTCGCCGTACATGGTTAAGGACGTAACTAATACCGTCTGGCTCGGCCTCGAATATTTCTGCTCTGAAGGCGACTCACTATGGGCATTGAGTGATGATGACTTTGCAGAACTTGCTGTCAGTGAGATGCTCAAGATGTCCCTCATAAAGTCCCGTGATGATGTTCTTGATTTCCACGTTGAACGCGTGAAGAAAGCATACCCGGCGTATTTCGACACGTACGAGAACATGCCCGAACTCCGCGAATACCTCGACACGATTCAGAATCTCTACTGCGTCGGGCGCAACGGTCAGCACCGCTACAACAACATAGATCACTCAATGTGTACTGCGTTCGAGGCGGTGAAAAATATTTTGTCGGGAAGTCATGACAAGAGCAGCATATGGAACGTAAACACGGAGAAAGAATACCACGAGAGCAAATAATTTCAGCCCT
>CAJOED010000229.1 GCA_905233335.1 uncultured Synergistales bacterium | reverse complement strand
CACGCCCGCAATAATAGCAACAGGCCCGCTGACTTCCGACAAGTTAGCGCGTGAGCTTCAAGCCGTAGCAGGTGAGAGAATATATTTCTATGACGCTGTAGCTCCTGTAGTGCTGCGTGAGAGCATTGATGCAGAGAAAGTTTTTGTGTCGGGTCGTTACGGCAGGGGCGACGACTACATCAACTGTCCGCTGACAAAGGACGAATATTTGCGCTTCTACGACGAACTCATACATGCAGAACGCAATCTTCCTCATGATTTCGAGCGCGGAAAATATTTCGAGGGCTGTATGCCTGTTGAGGCACTTGCGGAAAGAGGAGTTGACACTTTGCGTTTCGGCCCGATGAAGCCTCGCGGACTTGTTGACCCACGAACAGGACATGAGCCGTATGCAGCTGTACAGTTGCGACAGGACAATGCAGACGGGACAATGTATAACCTCGTGGGCTTTCAGACGGGACTCAAGTGGGGCGAACAGAAGCGCGTGTTCTCACTCATTCCCGGCCTCGAAAATGCAGAGTTCGTTCGGTTGGGCGTAATGCATCGCAACACGTCGGTGAATGCTCCTGCAGTGCTTGATGAGTTCCTGCGCGTGAAGGGTCATGAGAATATTTTTCTTGCGGGACAGATTACCGGCGTAGAAGGCTACATGGAGAGTACAGCTATGGGACTTGCTGCCGGGATTAATGCGGCGGGTGATACTCTGCGGACTTGGCCGAGAGAAAGCGCGATCGGCTCACTGATACACTATCTTATGACGACGGAGCCTAAACACTTTCAGCCCATGAACATGAATTTGGGACTGTTCCCATCGACTAACGTACGCGGCAAAAAGGAACGTGCTGAATTTTTCCGCAATAATGCCGTAAAAGCTGTCAGGGAGTTCATGTCATGATTTATGTTGTCGGGACAGGCCCGGGCAGTGTTGACGGAATGACCCAGGAAGCCCGTAATGTTATCGCTTCATGTGATGCTGTTGCGGGTTACAGGAGATATGTAGAACTCATAGAGGAACTTACAGCCGGAAAGATCACATACACCGACGGAATGACCCAAGAACGCGACAGGTGCGAAATGGCGTTGAAACTTTCCAGCGAGTTCAAGAAAAATGTTGCGTTAGTTTCGAGCGGAGATTCGGGCGTTTACGGGATGGCGGGTCTTATGCTTGAGGTTGCGAAAGGTACTGGCGAGGAAGTGAGAGTTGTTCCGGGCGTAACGGCGGCAAATTCAGCGGCGGCGATTTTGGGAGCACCCCTCATGAATGACTACGTAACAATCAGCCTAAGCGACCTCATGACGGCATGGGAGACGATAGCAAAAAGGCTTGTTGCGGCGTGTATGGGAGATTTCGTGATATGCATCTACAACCCTGCGAGCACACAAAGACCCGAACACTTCAAGCGTGCGTGTGATATTCTGTTGCTCCACAAGTCCCCCGAGACCCCTGCTGGTTACGTGCGCAATATAGGCCGTGAAGGTCAGGAACACGAGATTATGACGCTGGGTGAAATTCGCGAGCGTAAACTTGATATGTTGTGCACGGTGATTATAGGGAACTCGACGAGCTACATACTTGACGGAAAAATCATCACTCCTCGCGGCTATAAATGCTAAATTCGTTCGTAATTGCGCTGACGTTCATATCAATAATTCCCGTCCCGAAAACAATATCGTGGAACTCTCACACATTGCGTTATTTCTGTGTCATGCTTCCGGTCGTCGGCGTTCTGTTCGGAGCGTTATGGACAGTCGCGCCTTTACCCGAAAAACTCTCACCGACACTACGGGGCTTCATGATGATGCTGTACACTCTTGCGCTTACGGGCGGTCTTCACATGGACGGACTGATGGACACATGCGACGCTGTATTTTCGCACCGGGACAGAGAGACGCGGCTCCGCATACTTTCCGACACACACGCGGGGAGTTTTGCGGTTATGGGCTGTGTTGCGGTGATGATGGCGAAGACGCTGCTGTTTGCCGAACTTCATAACACATCACTATTCTTTGTGCCGGTGTATTCACGTTTGGGAATGGCTGCGCTCCTGAATAACTTACCTTTTGCTAAAACGGGCGGGCTTGCTGTCATGCTCGGCTCTTCACGGAACAAGCGCGATAATGTTCTGCTGTTGATGATGTTCGTGGTGTCGGCATTCGTGAGCGGCGTAACTCTTGCGGCGGTGTGTGCTGTGTGCTGTGTGTTATGGGCGGTCGTGTGCGTTCGTATTTTCGGGGGTATCACGGGCGATTTGTGCGGTGCGTTCGTGGAGCTGTCAGAAGTCATAATGCTGGTGAGTATGCTGTTGTCGTGA
>CAJOED010000228.1 GCA_905233335.1 uncultured Synergistales bacterium | reverse complement strand
ATTAACAGTAAAGGGAGAAAAACTCATGAACATTCACAAATACGCTTCACCTTTGGGAGAACTCACACTTACGGCAGACGACGACGCACTCACGGGACTGTACTTCAGCGACACGATTACGCCTCTTCACGGGGACGTGAAACCTCTTCCCATTTTCGACACGGCAGACAGGTGGCTCGACGTATATTTTTCGGGAAAAGCTCCCGGCTTCATTCCTCCCATCAAGACTACGGGTACAGAGTTCCAGCAGTCAGTGCGTGATATTCTGCTCACGATACCATTCGGCCAAGTCATGACGTACTCACAGATAGCCACCTCTGCTCAGGCTGTCGGTGGTGCTGTAGGACGCAATCCCATATCGATAATCATTCCATGCCACAGAGTTATAGGTGTCGGGGGAAAACTCACTGGCTACGGGGGAGGCATTGAGCGCAAAAGAAAACTCCTCATGCTTGAAGGCGTTAATATATAATACTCTCAATTCACAGAAAGTATTTAGGGGAGGTAATACTATTATGGGAATGAGGGGAATACACACGTCCATCAACGACATACGCCGGGCAATATTTGCTGAAGTAGCGAGATTGTCGTACAACTACAAGCCGGGCGACTTGTCCGAAATGGAGCTTATACCGTACCGAATAATTCCGGGGGAAGTTTCGCACTACCGAGACAGCGTATTTCTTGAGCGTGCAATCGTCAAGGAACGTATGAGGCTTGCTATGGGTCTGCCTTTGCGCAAAGCGTCGGAACATGCACCCGTCTCAACAGGAGCAGAAGAGTGCGTACACCCGGAGAAATATTACCAGCCGCCGCTCATCAACATCATCAAGTTTGCGTGCCATTCATGCCCGGACAACAAAGTAGTAATCACGGAACAATGCCAGGGCTGTCTTGCGCGTCCATGTTCTCAGGTTTGCCCGAAAGACGCAATATACTTCACGAACGGCCAGGCTCATATCGACGAAACGAAATGCATAAAGTGCGGGCGTTGTATGGGAGTGTGTCAGTACGGTGTAATCCTGCGTATGGAGCGACCGTGTGCAAAGGCTTGCGGAATGAAGGCGATAGTTTCTGACGAATACGGGCGTGCAGAGATAAATCAAGAAAAATGCGTGTCGTGTGGAATGTGCCTCGCTAACTGTCCGTTCGGTGCGATTGCTGACAAGGCGCAAATATTCCAGTGCATTCAGGCATTGCGTAGTGATACACCCGTTTATGCGGCGATTGCTCCTGCTGTAGCCGGCCAGTTCGGAAAGAAATTAACCCCGGAGAAGATGCGTGCGGCGTTTCGTGCTTTGGGCTTCAAGGATGTAGTAGAGGTAGCAATAGGTGCTGACTTGTGCACTCTGCAGGAAGCAGAAGACTTCATAGAGGAAGTTCCGAGAAAGCTCCCGTTCATGGGTACGTCGTGCTGTCCAGCGTGGTCGGTGATGGCGAAAAAGGAGTTCCCGCAGTTTGCCGAGTGTATCAGCATGGCACTAACACCGATGGTACTAACTGGTCGTCTCATCAAGAAAGAAAATCCCGGGTGCAAAGTTGCGTTTATCGGCCCGTGTGCGGCGAAAAAGTTAGAGGCCAGCAGACGCACTATACGGAGCGACGTAGATTTTGTTCTGACGTTCGAGGAAGTACTCGGAATGTTCGAGGCAAAAGAGGTAGATTTTGACGCTCTCGACACTATGACGCTTCCGAATAATGCGAGTGCGGACGGACGTGGTTTTGCTGTTTCGGGAGGGGTAGCTATGGCGGTGGTGAACTGCATACATCACAGGTATCCCGGAGTTGATGTGAATGTTGAGTACGCTGAAGGACTCGACAACTGCCGGAAGATGTTACAGCTTGCGAAGGCGGGAAAGTATAAGGGCTATCTGCTTGAGGGTATGGCTTGTCCGGGAGGGTGTGTCGGCGGAGCTGGTACTGTCGAGATGATTAACCAGGCGGCGAATGAGGTCGCGAAGATCAAGAAGATCTCCGGGAAGGCGCACGCATACGAGAGCGAATACGAGACGATATTACCCGCGCTTGAAGAATAAATCATGGTAAAACATGCTATAATACGCAAATACTTTTCACAAAGGGGGAAATAAGAACATGGCGAACAAATACGCAGGAACACAGACGGAGAAAAATTTGCAGGCGGCTTTTGCAGGGGAGTCGCAGGCGCGGAACAAGTATACATATTTTGCGTCGAAGGCCAAGAAGGAAGGTTACGAACAGATAGCGGCAATATTCCTTCAGACGGCTGCGAACGAGAAAGAGCACGCAGAGATCTGGTTCAAGGAACTTGACGGCATCGGCGACACAGCAGCTAATCTTCTTGCGGCGGCAGAAGGCGAAAACTACGAGTGGACAGACATGTACGAAGGTTTCGCGAAGACAGCAGAAGAAGAAGGCTTCAAGGCGTTGGCGGCAAAATTCCGTATGGTCGGCGCAATCGAGAAACATCATGAGGAGAGATACCGCGCACTGCTGAAGAACGTAGAGGCACAAGAAGTCTTTGCGCGTAGTGAAGTCAAAGTGTGGGAGTGCAGGAACTGCGGACATATTGTTGTCGGCACAAAAGCTCCTGAAATCTGCCCGGTGTGTGCGCACCCGAAAGCATATTTTGAGATTCACGGCGAAAATTATTAGTATTGCGATA
>CAJOED010000227.1 GCA_905233335.1 uncultured Synergistales bacterium | reverse complement strand
ATCGCTGTCAGTCGTGCCATTATTGCCGTACGGTTCGACGGGCTGAATTATCGGTGTCTCGCGCATTTCTTTTGCGTCCCTTACTGCCGCATTCGTGAGTGATGGACGGTATATAGCGATCGCATAAGCAAATGTCCCCTCGTCGTCAAGCCATGCACGGCGCATTACTCCGGGAGGAAGCGTTCCTCTTCTTGCGCTCTCTATAGTCTGTGAGAACTGCATACTGTTACGAAACTCATTCTGTGCCTTCTCCGCTTCTGCAATATCGCCGGAAGTAGCAAGCGTATTCATGGGATCCGTTGCTTCTGCCTGCTCGTAACTCGTCATTGACTCCTTCGTCTGTTCGTCAAGTTTCGACTCGCTACGTGTGCTGTCCCCGACGATTATTCCGCATAGAGCATCAGCCGCCCGTAGTCCCGCAGAACTCTGTGCTACCCTCAATAATTGCGCCCTCATTGCCGGATTCTTTTCCTGACGTACGACCGCGCTCCCAAATCCGACAAACGCAATCTCTCCCGTTACAGGGTCCTCAACTACACGGCCTCCCACTAACGGAACGAGTCCGCTCTGTATCTCCGCAAGTACGGCGTTAAGTCCCGCGTTGATGCTCTCGGCGTTGATTGTGCTGTCGGTTACACGGCTGAATTTCCCGCGAGTTTTCGGTGTGCTCACAATCGTAACGTATACGAGGCCGTTCGCGAAATCATCATACACATTGTACGTAACGAATCCCTTAAGCACTCCCGCAACAGCAATCCTCACACTTTCCGCGCTCGAACTATCAGAACTTCTTGTTGCTTCTTTGTCGGTGTCTTCTGCTGATACCTGGCTGTCGAAATTCGTAATCCCCTCTACAGCAATCCCGGAAACGAGTCCGGCCATCTGTGATTTCGCCTGCATGAATGCCTGCACGTATGCGTTTCTCTGTGCTATGCGGAGCGCGGTGATGTTCTGCATGTCCTTTCTGTACGTGCCGAGTCCCGTCGCAACAAACCCGTAGCCGCCTTCAGGTGTAGCTATCATGTCGCACCCTTCTTCATGACGCTGTACTATCGCATTGATTGCGTCCTGAACAGTAAGCCCTTTCGTTACGGGACGATTGACTGCCGGGTCTGTTTCGGTCGTAACGTCGTCGGGATTCTGTACGGTGAGAAGGTCTGCCTGCTCCTCGTCGGAAGCCTGTACGGGAGGCGTGAAGTCGTCGGCTGAAAATTTCGGCGCGGCATAACTCACGGAACACACGAACAACATAACTGCTGCTAATACTACTGACTTTTTCATGAAACAACAACTCCTTAATTTATTTTTTTGCCCCTAGTGTTACGGAGCGTTTTCCACCGTCTTTTAACGTTATGGAAATGACATCTCCTGCCTTGTGCTTACTAATTATCTTTTCAGCGTCGAGGGAAGTTTTTACCTTTTCGCCGTTGATAGCAGCAACTACATCACCTTGTTTGAGGCCGCCTTTTTCTGCAGGAGAGCCGGAATATACAAAAGCAACGAGTGCCTCTCTGTTCGACCCATAAATGAAATTAACACCGAGCCAGCCGGGAACTTCACCGATGAGCAGCGATACCCTGAAGAACTTTACGTACGGCAAAACCTCTTCAGGAAGATCAAGCATGACCGGCACAACAAGCCGAGAATTTTCCGTCTTTGCTGTCGTATTGATGATTGTCGGGTGCACCGAAAACCTCCCGGAAGCCTCCGACATCAGGAACTTCACCGAAAACTTCTGCTCTATCGTCTCAATCGTTTCTTTGTCCTCATCCTGAAGCTCAACAACAAGCCCCTGAACTCTTAGCGTCCTCGTAATGAATGCAGAAAGTTCACCGTGTATCTTCTCTTTGTCGTCATTCCTGAATCCGTACAGCCTGACACCGAACCTTTCAGGCTTGTCGTAAACCGCAAGTGTATATTCCCCTCCGAGTCCGTCCGTCCTGAAGATTACGCTGTCTGTAGCGTTGGGAATGTCTTTTTTCGAGGCAAGATTACGGAGTTCTGTTTTCTGCTTTACGAGCATTGTATTTTTCTTTACGGCGGCAATCTGATTCATTACCTGCTCAAAGTCAGGTACGAATGACTCCTTGTACAGCTTCTCATTGATATTCACTTCCACGTTCAGCCTGAATGTGTCTGGTTTGTCCTTCACGGGTTCGGGCTTTCCGGGAATGTAGCACGTGAGAAAATCCTCAGGCTTGTACCTGTTCAGCATTGCCGACAATAATTCTGCTCCCGTCGTGGATTTTGCGCGTGATGTTTCCTGCTGTGCGTTCCGTGCCTCAAGTGCTTTTGCGTCGAGTTCCTCACGTCTTCGCTTCACGTCTTCCGGCGAAAAT
>CAJOED010000226.1 GCA_905233335.1 uncultured Synergistales bacterium | reverse complement strand
ATGATACTATAGGGAGGACTGGTGTCCATATCAATAATGGTGGTGCTTGTTGTGCCAATGAGGACGGAACGTGTATTATGTGAATGTTCGCGCTTCATTGACGGGTGCATTATCAATAATAATAGTGCTTGCGGTGTCATTAATAGCGTCGGGAGTCGGGAGTATGTTTCGTGTTTCTGATGAGGGGGCGCGTTTTTTTATGTGCGTGATGATAACAGCGGGAGGACTGGTGTCCATATCAATAATGGTGGTGCTTATTATGTGTGCTCTATAATGTTTCGTGTTCCTGGTAACGGGGACGCGTTTTTTATCAGGCGTATAATGTTTTCGTAATTCATGTTCAGGAGGTAAATTTTTCAACAATGCAGTACGGAAAAATTGAGGCTCTATTAGGTTCAGAAGCAGAGTCATTATTGACTCACGAGTGCAGGACAATCAGCAAAGATATGTTGTCGCTTCCCGGCCCGGATTTTGTTGACCGTGTCGTGAGCATGTCGGATCGTCCTATTCCTGTAATGCGCGCAATGCAGACTCTGTTTTCACACGGCAGACTCGCTAACACCGGGTACATCTCAATACTTCCGGTAGATCAGGGCATCGAACATTCAGCGGGAGCGTCATTCGGTCCCAACCCGATATATTTCGACCCCGAAAACATCATCAAGCTCGCGATTGAGGCCGGGTGCAATGCGGTAGCTACAACTCTCGGAGTTTTGGGAGCAACAGCACGGAAATACGCGCACAAGATCCCGTTCGTCCTCAAGCTGAATCACAATGAGCTTCTGACGTACCCGAATCAGTTCGACCAGGTATTATTTGCGTCGGTGAAGCAGGCTTACGAATTGGGAGCAGTAGCTGTCGGAGCAACGATATATTTCGGAAGCCCTGAAGCAACCAGGCAGATTCAGGAGATCTCAAAGGCATTCCATGAGGCGCACAAAAAAGGAATGGCCACTATATTATGGTGCTATCTCCGTAATTCCGCGTTCAAGATTAAGAAGGACGACAAAGTTACGGACTACCACGCGTCCGCAGATCTTACCGGCCAGGCGAATCATCTGGGCGTAACGATAGAGGCCGACATCATCAAGCAGAAATTACCCGAAAACAACGGCGGCTATCTTGCTATGGGCAAAGGTTACGGGAAGACCTCGCACGAAATGTACGACAAACTCACGACCGAACACCCTATAGACCTTGCGCGCTATCAGGTTGCGAACTGCTACATGGGGCGTGCCGGCCTCATCAATTCGGGCGGTGCGTCGGGCGAAAATGATATGGCTCAGGCTGTGCGTACTGCTGTCGTCAACAAGAGAGCGGGCGGTATGGGATTAATTCTTGGCCGTAAAGCGTTTCAGCGTCCGATGAGTGAAGGCGTGCAGATAATCAATGCTGTTCAGGACGTGTATCTCTGCAAGGAAATTACGGTAGCATAACGAGAAATATTTTGTGCCCTCCGCTGTTATGACGGAGGGTCTTTTTGTGCGTGTGATTATCTTACGAGGCAGGGCTTTTTGTTGTCGAATTTCCAGCCCGGTATCAAGTACTGCATACCTTTTGCGTCATCACGTGCGCCGAGTGCGTGCTCAAAATACAGAGCGTTTGCCTTCTTCACCTGCTCCATATCGACATCAACGCCGAGTCCTGGCTTTTTCGGGAGGTCAATACAGCCGTCCACTATCTGCATTGGTTCAACGGTGAGTCTTTCGCGTCCTTCCTGCCATATCCAGTGTGTATCAATGCCGTTCATTTTTCCGGGAATAGCCGCCGCACACTGAACGACCATAGCCAGCGAAATGTCGAAATGATTATTGCTATGACAGCCCCACATGAGTCCGAAATCATTGCAGAGCTGACCGACTCTCACGCTTCCGTTCATTGTCCAGAAGTGCGGGTCTGCAAGAGGAATATCGACGGCCTGAAGTATTAACGCGTGGAACATCTGCCGCCAGTCCGTATTAATCATGTTTGTAGCGGTGGGCATCATAGCGGCTTTGCGGAACTCTGCCATGACCTCACGACCGCTGAAACCACCTTCAGCACCGACGGGATCTTCACAGTAAGCGAGGCATTCTTTGAGTTCGGGTGCAATTTCGAGGGCTTCTTTGAGGCTCCAGCATCCGTTCGGGTCGAGGTCAACGCGGGCATTCGGGAAGGCTTTTTTGATGGCCTGTACAGCTTTCAACTCTTCTTTCGGGGGAAGTACTCCGCCTTTCAGCTTGAAGTCCTCAAAGCCGTATTTCTCGTGAGTGGCCTTAGCGAGTGCTACGATTTTTTCGGGGGTTAATGCTTCTTCATGACGCAGCCTGTACCAGTCGCAAGGGCTGTCAGGGCTGTCAAGTTCTTCCTCGTAGGGGAGGTCTGTTTTCTTTCTGTCGCCGATGTAGAACAGGTAACTCAAGAAGCGTACTCTCTCGCGCTGTATTCCGTCGCCCATCAACGCCGCCGCAGGAACATCGAGAAATTTTCCCATGAGGTCAAGCAGTGGAGCTTCTACGGCAGTAACGACATGTACGCCCGTCCTCAAGTCGAACGTCTGAAGCCCGCGAACGTCGTCCTTGATGTTAGCGTCGAGCCATTTGCGAATCTGGTTGAGGGTGTTCTTGTAGTCCGCCAGTCTTGTGCCCACCACTAAATGCTTGATGTCCTCAAGTGCCTTTGTGATTTTCTGTCCGCCGGGGACTTCTCCGCAGCCGAGATTGCCGGCACTGTCCTCAAGAATTACGATGTTGCGCGTGAAAAACGGTGCGTGTGCTCCCGATAAATTCAGCTCCATGCAGTCATGCCCTGCAACAGGGTAAACGTCCATGCGCTTTATTGTCGGTATAGCTGTCATGATTTCTACTATGCCTCCTGAATGTGAATAATTTTTTTATGGGTGAAGTAATTATAGCAAAAAAAAACAGCCTCCGTTTTGAAGACTGCAATATTTTTAGGTTATGCGTACTGTTTCAGCCACGAGTCAAGAAATGCTATCTGCTCGTCCGTGTGAAACCAGTGCTCTCCGTCCTGCATTACGGTAAGTGTCGCGTTGTGTTTTCCGGCGAATGATGAGATGACTTCATACGGTGTCAGGCTGTCGTTCTCCCCGTAAAGTATATGTGTCGGAACGTTCCAGGTGAGCTGGTTGTCTCTCACGTAGCATAAATACTCC
>CAJOED010000225.1 GCA_905233335.1 uncultured Synergistales bacterium | reverse complement strand
GTCCTGAATATTATGTTTTGGGACATGAAATACTTTTTTTTATTTATCAGGAGGCTTTTTTAGTAATGGCACAGGGTACCGTAAAGTGGTTCAACGAAAGCAAAGGGTACGGATTCATCACCGCCGACGAGGGTAAAGACGTTTTTGTACACTTCAGCGCAATTCAGGGAGAAGGCTTCAAGACTCTCAATGAGGGACAGAAAGTTTCATTCGATGTCGTCAACGGTGAGAAAGGCCCGCAGGCTGCCAACGTTGTAAAACTGTCATAGGTCTCCTGCACAAATACCGCGAAAACCACAAGGCAGCAGATAAAACTTGACAATAACGAATGAGGATCTCTCGCGCGGGATCCTCATTTTTTGTTACCCCGCTAATTTTACTGTATTGCTGTCCATTTCTCCGCCGAAATATTTATCGAGCACCCTGTGAAACACCGAGCCTTTCTCCGAACACAGCGCAAAGAGTGTCATGCAGGACTGCAGCTTCAGGTTGTCAGGAAAACCGCCCATGAGGTACTCCGGGTCGCTGTTCTTGTGCCGCAAAATGACTTCTGAAATCTCCCGGAGCCTTGCGCCTAAAACCGGGTGTGCGAGATATGCTCTTGCCTCGTCGATGTCAATAATTCCGTAGAGTTTCGCTGTATGACTGCGGCCAAGATCCACCAGCTGCGGAAAAATATACCATATCCAGTGCGATCTCTTGCGTCCTGCTTTCATTTCGTCCAGAGCAGTGTTGTAGCCGTAATAGCTCTCATTCTGTGCCTCAACAAAACGTTCAAGCTCATATTCTTGCATGCGATAACCTCCCTAATAATTTACGCGCCAAAACCATAACCCGCAAGCAGGAACGGTCATAGCTGAATTTTCGCGCTCACTCCCTGATAATAACTCCGCGAGCCACGAGAGATTTTTTTTCCCAAGTGCTACGGCGTTGATGTTGCCGACAATAATACGTACCATGTTCGTGAGGAATGACGGAGCTTTTACGCTGATGATTGATATTCTCCCGTGATTGCGTAGTTTCAGGCTGTCGATTGTCCTGAATGGGTCATCGGGGCATTCACCCGCGCGACAGAAAGCCCTGAAGTTATGCCGTCCCTCAATCATTCTGCAGGCTGTACGAGCTGTGTCCATGTCCCATGATTTTCCTTTACGCCACCAGACAAAATTATTCATGAACGGCGGACACACTTGGCCATGACACACGAAATATTTATACTCGCGGGATAGTGCGCTGTAACGTGCGTTGAAGTCATCGGGAACGTGAGAGGCTTTCATTATTCTGATGTCGTCGGGAAGGTAGAAATTCATAGCCATCAATAGCTTGTCGGGTGCTATGTCCTTCTCCATCGTGAACGACGCAACTTGAGCATACGCATTTACGCCTTTGTCCGTGCGTCCTGCTCCCGTAATCCTCACGCTGTGCCCGGCAATTTTCGCTAGTACTCCCTCGATGACTTCCTGCACACTTAACGCGTCGGGCTGTACCTGCCAGCCGGAATAATTTTTCCCGATGTAGCTTATTTTTGCGGCGTAATTCATTCGTCGAGATACGGAGCTACGAACTCAAGCCACCGTGATACAGCAGGCCCGTTCAGGTGAAGACCGTCGAGCGTGAATTTCTCGTCGAGTTTCCCGTCCGCCAGCAATAACGGAAAGAGATCTATGTACGTGCAGTTGGTGAGTCGGGCAATCTCTTTCAGTTCGGCGTTGAGTGCGGTAATTTTGGCAATGGGACGATCGGCCAAGTTTGACGGAAAAAGGCTCTGGACGTAAATTTTCGTGTCGGGCAGTGCGTCATGAACTCGTGAGATAATTTTTCTCACATTCCCGGAAATTTCCGCAGTAGAACTCCCTGAAGCAATGTCATTTGTCCCGATGAGAACGAATAATTTTCTTGGCCTCCGTGAGATGACTTCACCCAAACGCGCAAGAACTCCCGCTGTCGTATCTCCTGCAATGCCGCGATTGATAACTCGTCCCGGAAAGAAATCATCAAAGTTCACAAAGTCCGTTATGCTGTCTCCCAAAAATATTATGTCTCTTGTATTATTTTTCATGGCCTCGAACATGCTAATTTTCATCTTGTAGTATGCGCTGTGTATTATGCTTTCAGGGTTGCCCCTATGCCGTGATAATATGAATATTACCCGTCTGTAGTTCGTAACGGCAAGAAGCACCGCCAGCACCGCAATAACCGCCCATAATTTTCTCTCACGCAATGTTATGCACCTCCGATAATTTCGCGAACGTGTCAGCTGTCCCCGTCATGTTTACCGTACACGCCGCACTCACTACCTCACGCACAGAGTACGCCTCGTCATGTTCACCGCACACGCCGCACTCACACCCTCACGCATAGAGCAA
>CAJOED010000224.1 GCA_905233335.1 uncultured Synergistales bacterium | reverse complement strand
TCATCATATGCCGGAACTCACCGGGAAACTTACGGCGGCACAGCATGACAGCGGAGACGTGATAGTATGTTCTACACATGTGCACATAAATCATACGACATGCCTTGAGTGCGTAATCACTAGGGGAGCGGCGCAGGATATACAGACATTCATTAACGCCCTGAAAAGTATTCGGGGCATTAAGAGCCTGAATGTGAATATTACGTCCGAAATATAAATTCTCCCCCGCACTCACGCAGGAGAGAACACACAAAGCCATACGCACGGACTCGACGTATACGACACCCGATGCCGTTCATGCGCAGGAATTATCACCCAGTCGCCAGCATTCATGGTTACGCGTTCATGCTCGAACTCAAGCTCCGCATTCCCCTCAACGACAGCAACAAATTCGCTCTCGTCTTGGTCGTACCAGAATCCCGGCGGCGAAACATGACCCGATGACACAATGCGTTCGATTCGTGAAGCTCCCTGCATGAGGACTTCAACGAACTCATCATCTCCGGGCGTTACCGGCGAAAACAGACTAGAAACTTTCAGCAAACTTCTTCAGCTCTTCACCCGACACACTACGACGGAACACTCTGCCTTCACGTATATTTGCGTTCGGTGCACTTGGCCGGAGTTCTGCTGCAGTATTCCCGAAACCAGATCCGCCTGATGTCGCAAAAAGTATTATCGTCTTCCCGGAAAAATCATAGCTCTCAAGGAACGTGTTAATTATCGTCGGCGCAACATACCACCATACAGGGAAGCCCAAAAATATTACGTCGTGGCCGGAAATGTCCGCGTTCTTGTCGGCAAGTTCAGGGTGAGTCCTGTTCTGCATCTCTACGGTGCTCCGTGCGCTGTTGTCGTTCCAGTTGAGGTCGGCGCGCGTATATGGGACTTTCGGACGTATCTCGTAGAGGTCAGCTCCTGCCGCATCAGCTAACTTTTTCGCAACACCCGCCGTTACTCCGCTGGCAGAAAAATATGCTACTAGTTTCCTGCTCATGACTAAATGCTCGCTTTCAGAATGCCGATGACTTCACCGCGCGTTAATTTCCTGTAGCCGCCGCCTAAAAGAAACGTCCCGTCCGCAATGCCTTCATACATATCTTCAGTTACGCCGAGTTCTTTCAGGTGAAGGACTACGCCGATTTCCCTCATCCACGCTTCAAGAGCCTTCAAGCCCTCGTCCGCTAATTGTGTGTCGGTTTTGCCTTCAGGATTCACGTTCCACACGTTGACAGCAAAGCGCGCAAATTTCTTCAGGCCGTCATTCATGATTGCCCGGTAATAAGCGAGTGATACAGCCGATAACGTCATGCCGTGAGTAGCGTTCGTGTATGCTCCGACTGACTGCCCTATCATGTGAACTTCCCAGTCGGTTGACTTGCCTTTTGCTATGAGAGTGTTTAGTGCCCACGTTGCCGTCCACATAATGTTGCTTCTTGCCTCGTAGTTATGAGGATCTTTCGCGGCAATTCGTGAGCTGGCGATTAACGACTTCATGAGGCCTTCAGCGATGTAGTCGGAAGTGTTATCGTCCGTTCCTGAAAAATACTGCTCCATGATATGACTCATGATGTCGAAAAATCCTGCTGTCATTTGGTACTGCGGGACGGTGAATGTGTATTTCGGGTTGAGTATCGAGAATTTCGGGAAGACATTATCGCCGAATACATGACCGATTTTGAGTTTCTGCGCGTGGTTGGTGATGACACTTCCGCCGTTCATTTCGCTTCCTGTACCTACCATAGTGAGGACACAGCCGACGGGAATAATTTTGCAGTCAGGTTCTTCCATTTTCAGGAAATATTTTTCCCAAGGATCTACGCTGCAATATGCCGACACCGAAACAGCTTTTGAGTAATCGCACACTGACCCTCCGCCGACAGCAAGAATCAAGTCTATGTTGTTGTCTTTTGCGAGCTTGCAGCCCTCGTAGAGTTTTTCGACGGTGGGATTTGCCATTACTCCGGGAAGGTCGATGATGTTTTTGCCGTTAGCTTTGAGGATTGCTACGATTTCGTCATAGAGGCCGCTTTTCTTGACGCTTCCTCCGCCGTAAGTGAGCAGGATGTTGGCTCCGTAATTTTTGAGTTCGGTGTTGAGAGCATCGAGAGCATTTTCGCCGAAATACAAGCGAGTTGGGTTTGAGTATGTGAAATTCCCAAGCATAAATATAAATTCTCCTTTGTTGTGGAATTTGTGAATGATATACATTAAACCCTGCTTGAGGTCAAACAGTCAATCTGTCGTCTCTTCCTGTTGTGCACAATACGTACACGCACCTGCACTTTTGAGGTGAAACCAGTCGCCACCTCCGGCATTTGCGTAACATGTAAACGTACGCGCTTTATTGTGAAGACATGTCAACCTAC
>CAJOED010000223.1 GCA_905233335.1 uncultured Synergistales bacterium | reverse complement strand
TGAAGCAACACCCAAGAAGCCCGCCGCAAAAACTTCACGAGCACGCACGGCCAAGCCCGCCCCGGCAACCTCCCTCAAAGCCCGCAAAGTTCTCACGTCGTCCAACGAAAACGGCAAAGTCTTAATCATCGTCGAATCACCCTCAAAGGCCGCAACTCTTTCGGGAATGCTCGGTAAAAATTACATCGTGCGTTCAAGCAAAGGACACATGCGCGACCTCCCTAAAAGCCGCATCGCTATAGACATAGAACACGACTTCACACCCGAATATATACTGGTGAAGGGCAAAGCTACTCTCAAAAATGAACTCCTGAAACTTGCGGAAAAATCTTCTCACGTACTGTTAGCGTCTGACCCCGATAGAGAAGGTGAAGCCATCGCGTGGCACTTGGCCGATATTTTGGGGGTGAACTTGTCGGAAAAATGCCGCGTGAGATTTTATGAGATTACCGAAAACGCCGTCAAAGCCGCCGTGAAAAATCCTGACTATATCGACATCAACAAAGTAGACGCTCAACAGGCACGACGCATTCTCGACAGGTTAGTTGGTTATACGTTAAGCCCGTTGTTGTGGCGAAAAATTCGTTATGGGCTTTCTGCTGGCCGTGTCCAGTCCGTAGCGTTGAACTTGATATGCGGACGTGAACGCGAAATTCTACAGTTCATTCCTGATCCGTATTACGTCATAACTGCAAAATGTGAACACGACAGCAATATTTACGAGCTGCGGCCTTACAAACTCGACGGCAGGAGCTTGTGCAAAAATAATATTCCCATCCTCATAAACACAAAAGAAAAAGCAGATGAGATTATCGCGGAGATTAGAGCGAATGAAATTATTGTGCGCGAGTTCAAAACTAAGGACAGTCCACACGCAGCCCCTGCACCTTTCAGAACAAGCACACTGCAGCAGGAAGCCTCACGGAAATTGAGCTTTGCACCCGCTCACACGATGAGAATAGCACAGGCACTGTACGAGGGCTTGAACATTCCCGGACGCGGTCATGTCGGACTGATTACGTACATGCGCACGGACAGCCTGAGAATTTCGGACGAAGCACTGACTTCATGCAGGGAGTTCATACGGGCGAACTACAAACCTGAATATTTGCCCGCAAAACCGAACATTTACGGAGCACAGAGCAAGGCAAAAATTCAGGACGCACACGAGGCAATCCGCCCCACCGACATCACACTAACGCCCGAACTCCTGAAAGGCACACTCACTCCCGAACAGCACAAGTTATACTCGCTGATATGGAGCAGGTTCACAGCAAGCCAGATGACCCCGGCAGTGAGCGCAAAGTCTACGGTGAAAGCCGACGCAGGACGTGTCAGCATGAAGCAGGAAGGGGAAACGCTGATTTTCGACGGGTGGAGTCTGTTATGGCCGCTCGAACTGAAAGGGAATGCCATAGCGAAAATTGATGAGGGAGAAATTCTCGCGCTGATTGACGTACAGAACGAAAAGAGATTCACGAAACCCCCCGCAAGATATTCTGAAGCAGGACTGATTAAGACGCTTGAGGAGAACGGAGTGGGAAGACCATCAACGTACGCCACTATTGCCGGAACACTTGAGGGGCGCGGCTACATCGAGAAGAACGAGGAGAAACGTTTTGCGCCGACTTCTTTGGGAATGACGGTAGATGATTTTCTCGCGCAATACTTCAACCGCAAAGATCTCTCATCAATCGTTGACGCGGGATTTACGGCACAAATGGAGAAGGAACTTGACGAGGTAGAAGACGCTTCCCGAAAATGGCTTGATGTTGTCGGAGAGTTTTGGGACGAGTTCTCGAACACCCTCAAAGAAGCAGAAGAAGCTCCGAGAGTCCCGCTCCCTGAACCTGAACTTATCGGCGAACAGTGCCCGGACTGCGGACATGACCTCGTGAAGAAGCGTGGTCGTTTCGGTGAGTTCATTGCGTGCTCGAATTACCCGGAATGCAAATATACCCGTCCGATATTGAGCACTATAGGCGTGAAGTGTCCGAAATGCGGCGAGGGGGAAATCGTCAAGCGCAAGAGCAAGAAAGGCAGAACGTTCTATGGATGTTCGCGCTACCCTGAATGCGATTACGTTGCGTGGAACAGACCGGCGGGGGAAAAATGCCCGGAGTGCGGAGCGGAGTTGTACCGTAAAGGGTCTACGGGGTGTACTGTGAGAATTGCAAGTACAAGGCAGAAAGTGATACAGAAGAGTGATAGCGCAAAAAAAATTTCCCCCTGACACACGCCGGGGGGATTTCGTTAATTTCTCATACGTTGAAGCGGATCTCTATCATGTCGCCGTCCTTCACTATGTATTCTTTGCCCTCAAGCCGCAATACTCCCTTTTCACGGCACGCCGCAAGAGAAGCACCGTTCGCGATAAAGTCATCGTAGCTCACAACCTGCGCACGTATAAATCCACGCGCCAAGTCCGAATGTATCGCTCCTGCCGCATCAACAGCATTAGCACCCTCGCGCAACGTCCACGCTCTGACCTCATCGCTTCCCGACGTGAAGAACGAGATTAACCCCAGCAGCTTGTACGCCTCGTGAATAAGTCTTTCCCGCCCCGGCTCCGTAATCGCCAAGTCCTTCATGAACTCTTCGCGGTCTTCAGGGTCGAGCTGCTCAAGCTCCATCTCCGTAGCACCGTAAACCTTCACTGACTTCATGCCGCGTTTCGTGAGTTCAGCATTCAGCCCGTCAAGTTCCGGCACATTCCCAGTCTGACTGTCATCAAGATTCAGCACGACAAGTTCAGGCTTCAGAGTCAGAAACGCAAACCCGGAAAGAGAGCGCTTCTGTTCGTCGGTGAGGGAAAATTCACGCAGGGGACGTTCATTCAGCAGGTGGGCTTCAAGCTCCCGTAAAAGTGCAAGTTCTTGTGTTTCGGCAGGAGTGAGCTTCTTCTTGGCCTGTTTCTCGTCAAGTTTCGCTAACCTGTTGCTGATTACCCCCAAGTCCCTGTAGATCAATTCTGCTTCAACAATGCGCCAGTCCCGCAATGGGTCTATAGAGTTTTCCGGGTGAGGCACTGACGAATTAGCGAACACTCTCACCACATGCAGCAACGCTTCACTTTCAGCGACGAACGACAAAAACGAATTGCCCAGTCCCGCTCCCTTTCCTGCATCACGTGAAAGCCCGGCCAAGTCGACGAACTCTACGTCAGCAGGTTTCTCACTCTTTGGCTTGAAGATTTCCACCAGCTTGTCAAACCTCACATCAGGAACGCTCACCAGTGCTCTGTTCGGCTCCGTCTTTCCTCCTGCATACGGCTTCACTTCAGCACCCGCACGAGTTATGACGTTGAACACCGTAGATTTCCCCGATAACGGCAGACCCACTATTCCGCATTTCAGCATGTTATTATCTCTCTCCTCTAGTTTTCACGGATTACTACCGGCATGTTTCGGTAAGCATAAGTTTTCAGTTCTGCGAGGTCTTCATTGTGAAGGCGTATACAACCTTCCGTTGCGTTTGTTCCGATGCTGTCGGGCGCGTGAGTTCCGTGAATGCCGATGCCTTTCCAGCCTTTTGCGTCGAGCCTAAAGAACCATGGCCCGTATGCACCGCGAATTTTGCCTTTGCCGTCCCGGAAATCATGCGTCCACCCGGAAGCGTTCTCAATCGACACAATGCGGAAATCTCCCGTCGGTGTCCTGTTGTCGCCCACTCTCTGTTTGTCGCCGGGGTTTTTGCCGATGGCTATACCGTAAACCTTCACAAGCTCATCACCTTTGAACAGCATCAATTCATACGCGGACTTGTTGATGTATATATGATATTTTCCGTTGTTCGCGGCTTTCTTTGGCTTGACTGACGGGACGGGAGCAGTCAGTTTTTCGGGCTGTTTGATTATGCGGTCGGTGTCAGGGTTGACTTCAGAAGGCAGAATAATATCGTGATGTTTTGCCGTCGTGTTCTTCAGCGGAATGATGATGGACTGCTGTTCTTCCGTCTGTTTCACGGGGGGGACTTCAGGTTCCGGGATTTTTTCGGGTTCCGGGAGCTTGGCGGTGATGATTTCGGCTTCCGCAACAGCCTCACGCGGACGAACGTTATTCATGCTCGAATACACGCCTGCACAGACGATTAGTGCCAGAGTCCAGCACAAAGAACGCAGCAGCGGGTGAAGTCGTTTTCTGACGGTCCATTTTCCGCCGCCCCTGTCTATCCATACTGTTCGGAGAGTAAAAAGATCTTTCACGAACTCACGAAAATTTTGCATTATATTATCTCCTGATGTGAAATTTTTTTCTGTATGTTCAAATATTAACGCACGCCCCGAAAAAATCAACGCTTTTTATTCTGTAATGCTAGATTTCTCCACATAAGAAAGTGCACACTCACCGAATACATTTCTCACGTACGCTTTCTGTACATCCAAGAGTTTCGCACGCTCGCACATCAACGCTTTTACTCTGTCATGCAGAGCACACACTCACCGGCTATTCTTCCGTCTCCACGCGCCGGGCTAAATTTTTCCCGCCATCAAAGAGTTTCGCACGCTAGAACATCAACGCTTTTTCTG
>CAJOED010000222.1:760-4521 GCA_905233335.1 uncultured Synergistales bacterium | reverse complement strand
GTCATGATTTATGAACTCGTCAGCTTTCAGTGATGACGGGTTATACGGAATGGACATTATAATTTTACCCTCCTTCTTACAGGTCAGAGTGTGAATGAAGTGTGAATGAATAATTCTCTTTCCTGCCAGAAAAATTTTTTGCATGATTATAGCATGTACGTAGTGTTTGACAAATTCGGGGATTATTGCTATATTTTCTCGCGTTGCAGTTGGCCCCGTAGCTCAGTGGATAGAGCGACTGCCTCCTAAGCCGTAGGTCGGGTGTTCGAATCACCCCGGGGTCGCCATTTTTCCCCCCTTCCCTATACCCATACTTACTTGAAGAATTTTGACGTGGGATATTTCGCTCGTGCTGAATTTATCGCCCTCATCAGGTTAGTGCGTATGTCTTTTGGTGTCGTCATGCCGTCAATGTTCCCTGCTATGAAGTTGTTGCCGATGTATAACGCTCCGTTTTCTGTGTGAAGGTCATACGGTGCAAGCTCAAGCTGTAAGTATTTGTCGAGGGCATCACGAATTTTCTTTACGGCTTTGCGTGTGTCGTCATTCTTGCGGCCTTTGAGGACACTCACACCGTCAACCGACAGAGTAATACTCTCACTTCCTTCGCTGATGCTTGTGCGTAGAAGCCCAAGAGGATATTTGCGCTCAATCGGAATTTTTCGGTCATGAAGGGTCTTCACTGCCGCTGAAAGTCTTTTCGGGGTGTCAGGGTGGTTCATGTATATCCCGTATTCGTGGATGGGCTGCCGGTACTCTTCAGATATGAAGTGCTCGAACAGCGTAATCATTCCCGTTGGTGAATACCCTGCCTTAATCATCGCATCAAGCCCCAGAGTGTCCGCTTCTGTTTCCAGCTTCATCGTGTATGAACTGGTGATAGCTACCTGTGCAACTTGTGCGAGAACTATCGGTGCCGCTGCTCCTCCCGTCAGAATTATTGCCGCAAGTGCCCCGAAAGTAACTTTTTGGGATTCAGCCGCAATCTTCATTCCGTGCCGCCTGTCAGCATGTATCATCTCATGAGCCATCACTGCAGCAAGTTCGGAGTCGGTTTTCAGCTCGTCAAGAATTCCCGTCGTGAAAAATATAAATCCTCCGGGTAGGCAAAATGCGTTCATGATTTCGGTGTTCACTATGCGTATTTCCCAGGGGATTTTCCGCTCCATGTACGGTGAAAGTCGTGAGGCTATCATTTCTAGTTTTGAGAGTGCTGCAGGGTCGGAAGAGAGTTCCCATTCACGCTCTATCTGTTCGACAACACGACGGCCTATAGCGCGCTCCTTCTTGAGGTCGGAGTCATCATCAGCAAATGCACTTCCGGCCAAGCACAATAGCAGCATCAACACGGCACACATACGCTTCATATTATGGAGCCTCCCATACGCGCATAACTTGCCGCAACATTCCGACCGTGAACTCTCGCTGTCATCTGTGCACGCAATCCCGACGCAAATTTGTCCAGCTCACTCACCGCATCATTCTCCGCATTGATGATGCTTCCGGCTATCTCTCTGCTCTCCTGCAACAGTACGGGCAGTTCTTCATCTTCAGGGTACAGGTCAAGAAGATATTTCCCGAAACCGTCAGTGCTTCCCTGAATACCGGCATCATTCAGGACATCGCGCCAACCGTCAGCAAGTAATTGCAGCTGTGAGATTATCTCGTCTTTCTGTGTCAGCAGTTCTGAAAGTTCGTCCATATCACCATTAAGGACAATGGCTTCAAGTTCCCTCGAAATCATTGCCCTTAGTGTCTTGCAGAGTTTTATCTCCCGCTGTATGAGTTCTTTCGCCTGCGTCAATACTTTATCCCGCAAGTGTGAATGTTCCTGATTTTGCATTTTTCGCCGCCGGTGCTTGTACCCTCAATGGAGCTTTCACTTCAGGTTTGCCGCCCTCAATTTCTGCCATCGCGTTCTGTAAATCTTTGTCGTCAGGGTGTGAGGCTTGGTACTCTTTCAGGAGCTTCATTAGTGCCTCTTCCCACGTCTGCTTCAACTCCTCAAGCATTCCCCGCACTGTCCGAATGTTGTCGGGTTCCTTCTTGATGTTGGCTTCAACAAGAAGCTGGTACATGTAGTCATATAGCTGTGTCAGCTTGTCCGCAACATCTCCGCCCTTCTCCTTGTTCAGCGTTACCATGAGTTCCCTCACAACTTCCTGCGCACGAATTATCTCTCTGTTCGCCAAGTCGTAATTCGGTGTTTCGAGCGCAAGCGCATTCTCCGCAGTATGACACGCCTTTATCCCAATGTCGTACGGCTCTTTCGTCGCCGTCGATATCCTCGTAGCCTGGTAGGTGAATTGTGCGTTGTTGTTTATCATTCCATTAACCCCCTGAATTGTTTTATCACTCACTGTTTGAGTTATCGGCGATGTAGTGAATGACTTTTAGCACATTCAAGCTCAAACGTCAAGATTTTTCACGAGATGGGCATTCGAGATTATGAACTCCCTGCGAGGCTCTACCTTATCACCCATGAGAATATCAAAATACTCATCAGCCAAGAAATTATCATCAAGTTCTACCTGCTTGAGTATCCTGTTTGCAGGGTCCATTGTCGTCTCCCATAACTGCTCCGGGTTCATTTCGCCAAGCCCCTTGTAACGCTGTACACTGACTCTTGACGGATCCGGGGCGTTATCTACGTGCTGTCGTAATTCCTTGTCGGTGTAGCAGTAATTGATGTTCTTCCCGTACTGCACTCGGTATAACGGCGGCTGTGCTAGATACAGATAACCCTGCGCAAGTAATTCCGGCATGTGTCGGTAAAAGAACGTCAGAAGCAACGTGCTTATGTGTGCTCCGTCAACGTCAGCGTCGGTCATGATGATTATCTTGTGGTAGCGTAATTTGCTCGCATCGAACTCATTGCCTATTCCGCAGCCCAATGCCGTAATTATCGTCTGTATTTCCCTGTTCGACAACATTTTGTCCATTGCGGCCTTCTCGACGTTCAAGATTTTCCCGCGCAACGGCAATATAGCCTGAAACTTTCTGTCGCGTCCCTGCTTTGCGCTTCCTCCTGCACTGTCCCCTTCCACTATGTACAGCTCTGTATTCTCCGCTTTCTTTGACGAACAGTCAGCAAGTTTTCCCGGTAAACTCATTCCCGACATTGCTCCCTTGCGCACTAGTTCTCGGGCTTTCTTGGCGGCTTCTCGTGCTCTTCTCGCTCGTATGGCTTTTTCGGCTATGGGGCGTACTATTTCGGGTCTGTCCTCGAACACCGACATTAACCCCTCGTACACAAACGAATCCACTGCACCGCGTACTTCACTGTTGCCGAGCTTGGTCTTGGTCTGCCCCTCGAACTGCGGCTCACTCAACCTGACAGAGAGTATACACGTCAAACCTTCTTTGAGGTCATCGCCGGTGAGATTATCTTCTTTGTCCCGTAAGACTTTCCCGGAACGTGCCGCCTCATTCAGTGCCCGCGTTAAGGCTGTGCGCAGTCCCACCAGGTGTGTTCCGCCCTCTATCGTGTGTATCAAGTTCGCGTACGTGTATATGTGTTCCTGGTAGCCGTCGTTGTACTCAAACCCTACGTCTATGGTGATGTTGTCCTTCACACCCGACAGCACTACGGGATTGTCGAACAATGGCATTCTGTCGCGGTCAATGTACTTCACAAAGGCTGATATTCCGCCCTTGAAAAAATATTCCCGGTCCTCGTTCGTGCGCTCGTCAGTAACGGTGATTTTGAGTCCGGGATTCAGGAAGGCTAGCTCCTTGAAGCGAGTTTTTAGGGTGTCTAG
>CAJOED010000222.1:0-677 GCA_905233335.1 uncultured Synergistales bacterium | reverse complement strand
TAACAGGCACGCCGCGTTCAAAGCGTTGTGATTTCTCTATGCCGTTTCGCGCAATGGTAACGACGAGCCATTCAGACAGCGCATTGACGACTGACACTCCCACGCCGTGAAGACCGCCTGACACTTTGTACGCTCCCTGACCAAATTTTCCGCCCGCATGAAGCACTGTGAGTACTACCTCGCTGGTCGGCCTGCCGTTGTAGGGGTGCGGGTCGGTGGGAATGCCTCGCCCGTTGTCCTGAACGGTTATGCTCTCGTCGCGGTGTATCGTGATTTCTATTTTGTCGCAGTATCCCGCCATAGCCTCATCGACTGCGTTATCGACAACCTCATACACTAGGTGATGTAGTCCGCGTGTTGAGGTATCGCCTATATACATGCCGGGACGTTTGCGTACTGCTTCTAGTCCTTCAAGAACTTTTATGCTGTCGGCTCCGTAATCGTTCTGCTGTGAGTTCGTGATTTCCATGTGTAATAAGAAAATTCCTCCTGAACATGAATATTTGCTAATTATAGCAGGGTATGAAGGCCAAGTGTTGATGTGTCCGGGGCGTTTTGTAATGGTGCTAAGTCCCTCAAGAACTCCTCACTCTGTCGGCTCCGTAATCGTTCTGCTGTGAGTTCGTGATTTCCATGTGTAATTATAGGTTTGCTTCTTCATGCAGAAATTATTAGTG
>CAJOED010000221.1 GCA_905233335.1 uncultured Synergistales bacterium | reverse complement strand
ACCGGCCTCCCGGTGTATCTTGATTTATGGGTAAAAGTTGTTCCTGGCTGGCGGAAAAGTAATCTTGCGTTGAGGCGTTTGGGTTATGCATAAAAAAAAGCCCCCGGCTTGTATCATGTCAGGGACTTTTTGAGAAAGGAGTGTTTTATTGATGAGTGCTAGATCAATTAACGCCTTGTCTTGAAAAATTCGTCTATGCTGTCGAGTATATCCTTCGGGAGCATTGTCTTCAGCAGATACTTTTCCGGCTTGAAGCGCAATACTTCCATGATGCTTCGTTTGTCGCCTTTTGCTGTCAGGAACATTACGGGAATATTCGCTGTATTCGGGTCAGAACGTATCATCTCGAGAACTTTCGGGCCGTTCACTATGGGCATCTCGAAATCAAGCAGTATCAAGTCCACTTTGTTTTTCGCGAGTATCGTAATCGCGTTCATGCCGGAGTTCGCAACAAGTATTTTGTAGTGTGTCGATAGCAGGCTCTTCATTGAGCGCAGTGCTGTAGCGTCATCATCAACTATCAGTATGCTCTTGAACTCTTTGAGCTTGTCGACGGCTTCTCCTTCTTTCTGCAGGGTCTTTATGAGGCTCTGAAGGTCTACAGGACGTGTGTACATCTGCGCAACGTAGTCTGCTTTTTTGCCGATTACCTCATCAAGTTCTTCCTGCGTACCGATGACAAAGAAACGTATTCCCCTGTCCTCAACAAGATCCCGAATGTAGCCGAGTACGTCAATCATCAGGTTGTCCTCGCCCTGCAGGTACAGAATGAAGATGCGCGGGATGTCGTCTTTCTTCTCCTCTTCCGCACCAGCAGCAGCCGCGTCGCCTTCTCCGCCTTCCTGACTCAAGAGTGCGGCAACTTCCGGATCTATTGCTCCCTCATCGTCGCCCTTGTCCTCTTTCAGGAAATTCGATATTGCCGTAACATCAGGCTTTACCGTGAGAACTTCAAAATCCTGCGCCTTCAAGTGATTGATTATGCCTTCAGATATGAAGCTCACTTTTTCTGTTATGAATAGTATCTTGCTCATTAACTCTATAAGCCTTCCTTCACATATATATTATTTACTCCGCCCCAGCCCTGTAACAGGGTAAATTTATTCTAACAGCTGTTCGAGTGTTCCCCAGTCAGCGTTAGTTACACATTCTTTTATCTTCTCGAACTTCTCACGTTCATTTTCGGGTATTCTGTAGTTCTTGGCCTCGTTCATGAGGTTGTCTATGTTGTCGAGGTCGAAATCTGCCGCAAAGCCCTTTATCAGCGAATACATTTCGTGCAGGTCATCAGGAGAAATTTCCGGCAGGGACATATCCGGCTCGTCATTTTTCCCGAAAACTTTTGCGAGAACGGGCTTATAGCTTCTGTACTGTGAGAGCAGTGCGGGAGTTTTGGCTTCTATTTCTGCCACGTCGTTTTTGTCCCCGCAGGCCTCAAGATATTTTGCGTCCTCCGACAACTGCAACGCTCCGACAAGCCTTGCCGCACTCTTCAGCGCATGAACTTTTATCGTGTAATTCTTGATGTCCTTTTCGCGTTCAAAGCCCTCTATCTCGTCCGCTTTCTTGTCCAGCGAGTTGTAGAAAATCTCCAGTGCCTGAACAAATGTCTCTTCCGTCCCGCAGTTCGTAACAGCCGCATTGTAATCAATACCCGGAATGTTCGCATACGGTGAGGCTTCCTGCTCTGTTTCTGCTGTCTGTTCCTGTTCCGGCGCAACGTCGATTATTCCGGCGGTCTGTTCCGGCTTGTCGTCGTCGTTCGTCATGTCATCACCGCGAATGACTAAATCCGGCGGCAAATACTCAAGCAGTATCTGTTCGAGCCTCACGGTGTCTACAGGTTTCGAGATGTAGTCGCTGAAGCCCTCGTCAATGTAGAGCTGTCTTGCTCCTAGTACGGCGTTTGCTGTGAGTGCCACTACGGGTGTGTTATAGTTGAGGCCGTCGGTCATCTTCTTCATGTTGTGGAAAGCCTCGATGCCGTCCATACCGGGCATTCTGTGATCTAAAAATATCATGTTATAGTGGTTCATGCGCACCATCTGTAGCATTTCGACTCCGCTTGAGGCCGTATCTATCTTGATTTTCGTCTTCTTGAGGAGGTTAGCGAACACCAGCAGATTCACGTCGGCATCATCAACAACGAGAACTCTTGCGTTCGGTGCCTGGAATGACTGCGTGAACTTGGCCGTCTGACGTGCTGTTGCTACGGAGAATGCGCGCTCATAATCACCGATAGGCTCCCACTTGATGACACTCTGCTTTATGTCGAACGAGAACGTAGACCCCTTGTGAAACACGCTCTCCACCTTAAGCTCCGAGTCCATCAACTGCAATAATTTCTGCACTATCGGAAGCCCAAGCCCTGATCCGTCCGCACTGAATTT
>CAJOED010000220.1 GCA_905233335.1 uncultured Synergistales bacterium | reverse complement strand
TGATGCAGGAGAGCTTGACACTCACAGCATAAACCCATATATATTTTTCATTCCGTATGTAAATTTCGCATCATATTCACAGAAAGAAGCATTCTCTTTTTTCAGCAAGTTTAGTTTTATCGATGGAAGCAATGCGAAAAATCTTTTCCCGACAAAGAGCAGAACGTATTACGTTTTTCACCCTCTTGAAGCACGACATGCCATCAAGTCAAGTTTATACGGTGAGTTATGGCGCAAAATATTTTTCGGAAAATTCTTCCTGCTGTACCGTATCTTGATGTTCGCAAAGAGAAAAACGAAATCAGCACTCAAGAAAATTATTTGCTTCATGACAGCAAAGCGCATCAACAGAGCACTACATCTTGCTGGAAAGTGCGAGATAGTATCGTTCGACATATTCAACACGCTCATTTTCAGGAAGTGCAGACCGGCAGAGGTGTTCGACATTGCTGAGGGAAAATATAACGCTTCACATGACGACAAAATACACTCTTTCAGGCAGGCGCGAATAGAAGCAGAACGAAAAGCATATCGGAAATCATTTTTCCGGGAAGTTACTTTTGACGAAATATATGACGAGCTCGCAAACGAATACGGATGGAAATTTGCGGAGGACATGAAGAGCATTGAGATCCAGGCAGAATTTGACGTGATATACCCTAACGAGGACGCGAGAAAATTTTACGACCTCATGAGGGAAAAAGGCAAACGCATAGTCATTACTTCCGATATGTACCTTCCGAAGAATGTTATTGCTGAAATGCTGAAACAGTGCGGCTATGAAGGTTATGAAAGCCTTTATGTTTCGTCAGCGTTCAGGAAAAGGAAGTCAGACGGTACGTTGTTCAAGCACATAATCAGAGACAAAGAAATTTCTCCGTCCGAAATTCTGCATATCGGGGACAATATGAACTCTGATTACGTTATGGCCAGGAGAGAAGGCATCAAGGGCTTTCTGTGCAAGAAATAACCCCCGACAGTCCGGGGGCTTTTGTCTATATCACGAAACTTTTTGCGCGTTCGAGCATCTTTTCACGGTCAAGAGGCTTCACGTTCTCAACACTCCACTCACGCATTGAGGCTCCTTCAGGTGTGTCCTGCGAGGCCGACAAGAACTCAAGCTCCACTCCCAGCCCTTCAGCGACATCATGAGCTATCAGCGGCCATACTTTGCCTATATCGCCGACGATCGGAATACTCCCCTCATGACGCGCGAATGCTGACATCTCCATACGGAACGGGATCTTTGCGGCCTTTGTCTTCGGGAGTCCCTTGTCGATTGCTTCCTGCACTGTAGCATTGAGTTCTACCGCACGCCGTAAATTTTCGTCGAGGTCGATACGTACCAGTGATTTTTCGCGGAGGTTGTACGTGTTCTGCCCGCTCCACCATGCCCATATGCCGTGCCCGGTGTAACACTCGAAAGGCCCGTCGTGAATTTCCTGCGTCAGAGCTACAGCACTCTCAATAATCACATCACATGAAGCAAGCATACGTGAGATCCTCATAGAGCGTTCCGACACGGGGATACTATCACCGATCGACATACCGACAGCACCGCCCCCGACCATTTGCGGAATTGTTACGAGGACGGGAACACCCTTCTTTGCCGCCGCACCGAGCATAGTACGCTCATCACAGCCCCAGCCCGCTACGACCTCAAAAGGCAGACCGTACATCCTGGCGAGTGAAAGAACTTCATGCGCAAGTCTCTCTGTACGCAGGCCCATCGGGTATGCCATGTTTCCTGCGGCCTTGATGATTTCGTTCTGTCGTGGGAGTTTTCCTCCGCGTGATAATAAGTCATCGTCAAGCGGCATTTCTCGTTTCAGGGCGGAGATCTCGTCGTCGGTCATGCAGGTGAACTCGAACACATCACCGCGCGGCATTTTGCCCATGTCCATGCCGAGAGCTTGAGCATCAACACGGTATACTCTGTCAAGACTTCCGGCCATTTCGTGAGCGATAACGGCAGAACTCGTCGACACAGCGTCAACAATCCCGGCACGTATCAACTCGGCTATCAGCGTCGTAACTCCCTCGTGAATGTTCGGGCCGCTCCCCGTAACTACCATAACACGACCGCCGCGCTTCTTTGTGTCAATGATTTTTTGTACGGCGGAATTTACGCTTTGCAGTGAACGATCATCAAGCGAACTCCTGAAGTAATCGAGCTGTGATAGCCCGAATAATTTTTTTGCGTCCATGAAAAATTACCTCCTTATGTGAGAATATTATCACTATTCAGGAAAGTTTTTAGCATAAATTGAATTACTGTATTCTGTTTATAATAGGACAATAGAGAAGGAGCGTGGGATTTTCGATGAATGGCGAGAGATTTAGTGGTGAATGGTGTGAAATAGCATTATCAGAATTTGCGGAGATAAATCCTCAT
>CAJOED010000219.1 GCA_905233335.1 uncultured Synergistales bacterium | reverse complement strand
ACAAAAGAGAAATATCATTCTTTAATAGAAACACAGTATTCTATGAGTACGGAGCAGGAACAACAACTAACAGACAGAAAAAAACTGATGAAACCTCCAAGAAAATCGGCAAATTGATTAGCACTGATTCACGCAACATGGATAAAATGCTGCTGGAAAGATGCAATGCTGAATGCTCTGATTTTTCGGAAAAATTAAAAGCCGTCATCGAAACAAGAACAGAGAAAGCACTACAGGCAGAAGCACGCTCTCAACAACGTGAAGCCCTCAAAAAGAAGCTCGGAATACTCACCCCGCCGCTGTTACTCATCAAGCACACAGCAGAGTTCATTCGTGATTTTCTGTTCCCGCGTCCCATCATAATGACTGATACCATAATGACTGATACGGACGTGCCGACAGATTTTGCAAATCTCTGCATGAACAGGGAATAGGGGGTGAAAATTTTTGCAGGTCATCAAGTACATGTTCCAGCCTCACGGAGACGAACGCGGACAATTAATCGCACTTGAGGAGTTCCGAGATATTCCCTTCAGGATTAAGCGCGTCTACTTCATGTACGACACACTCGAGGGCGTAATCCGTGGCTATCATGCGCACAAGACACTGGAACAGATACTCGTCTGCATTCACGGAAGCTGCAAGATACGACTCGACAACGGCAAAGAGTCAAAAGTTGTCCCGCTCGAAAAACCGTATGAGGGTCTCTATGTTCCTCCGGGAATGTGGCGCGAAATGTTCGATTTTTCCCCTGATGCAGTGCTGCTGGTGTTTGCGTCGGAACTTTACGATGCGGACGACTACATCAGGAATTACGACGAGTTCAAAAAATACATAGATGAGGCAGAAAAACATGAAAGTATATGACAGGTTAGACAGGCAGTACGAGAAATTCGCGAAAGAATATCAGGCGGCGGCATTGCGTGTTCTCGATTCCGGCTGGTACATTCTCGGAAAAGAAGGTGAACAGTTCGAGAAGGAATTTGCTTCATGTGTCGGCGGTGCTTACTGTGTCGGACTGAACAGCGGACTCGACGCGCTAATTCTTGCTGTTCGTGCGTTGGGTATCGGTGCTGGCGATGAGGTCATTGTTCCCGCAAACACATACATAGCTACGGTGCTGGGCATTACGGCAAACGGTGCGACTCCCGTGTTCGTTGAGCCGGACGAGTACTACAACATCGACGCTGACAGAATCGAGGCGGCCATTACCCCGAAAACCCGCGCAATAATGGTAGTTCACCTCTACGGCCAAGCGGCGAACATGTCTGCTATAAAGGCGATTGCTGACCGTCATAAACTCTACGTGATAGAGGACTGCGCACAATCACACACGGCGGACTTCTGCGGCAAAGTTTCTGGCACATGGGGCGATGTCGGATGCTTCAGCTTCTACCCGACGAAAAATCTCGGTGCATTCGGTGATGCGGGAGCTGTTGTCGTGAACGATGAGGCACTTGCGGAAAAATTCCGGGCATTGCGCAACTACGGGAGCAGGGTGAAGTACTACAACGAATACGCCGGAGTGAACTCACGACTCGACGAGATGCAGGCGGCATTGTTGCGTGTGAAGCTCTCTCACTTGGCCGAACTCATAGACGAACGCAGGACACTCAAGGAAAAATACTTACAGGGCATAAAGAACTCCGCAATAATTCTCCCGAAAGTCAGAGAAGGAGCCGGGCATGTATGGCATTTGTTCGTTGTACGCTGTGAACGGCGCAATGAGCTTCATGATTTTCTCGAACAGCGCGGCATTCACACACAGATACACTATCCTGTACCGCCGCACCTGCAGAAATGCTATGAGTATCTCGGGCACAAGAAGGGAGATTTTCCCATCGCCGAAAAATTTGCGAATGAAGTATTGAGCCTGCCATTCTATAACGGCATGACCGACGACGAAATTAATTTTGTTATCAATGTAGTCAATGAGTTCTAATATCAGTATAACTACGTACAGGGGGGGGGGCATTCAATGTTTGCAGGGTCTTCGTGGTTACGGAGTTCTCGCGATATTTGCCTCCCACTGCGGCGCACTGCATCTTGGGTATCTCGGTGCACTCGGTGTCCAGTGGTTTATCCTGATGAGCGGTTATCTTGCGGCAATGAAATATTATGACTCCGGCGTACACTCACTATTCCGAAAACGTCTGCGCACATATTACCCGTTTCACATATTCACGCTGATATGCTCGCTTATTCTCGGCTGGCGTTCTGCGTGGGACATAAAGAGAGTATTCGCCCTCGTCATGAATGCCTCACTGCTTCAGGCGTATGTGCCGGTCGGGTGGGTGTATTTCTCGTTCAACGGCGTATCCTGGTACTTATCGCTGACGTTATTTTTTGCGCTGATTACTCCGGGGGCTTTGCGTCTCCTGCACAAGGTAGAGCGTGAGTTCCCCGT
>CAJOED010000218.1 GCA_905233335.1 uncultured Synergistales bacterium | reverse complement strand
GTACATGTCGGGGATTTCAATATAGTAATGACGTTTAGGGACGGACAAAAATTTTTCCCTGCTGAAAATCAGCCCTGTAGGATGATCCGAACGTACAAAGCTAATCATAGCATCAATGCCGCGATATTCACAGAACTCTCCGCCAGTTCTGTCTTTGAGGCACGTAATATTATTTTGTCGTGCGCATTCGAGAAGCTCAATCACCCTCCCGATATTCTCGCCATAAAGTTTATCGCGTCCCATTACGAGATACAGCCATTCACCCCGGCCAAGTTCGAGCGTGTGAAGCCAGTTTTTGTGAGCACCAAGATTCTTTTCGTTGCGGCAGTACCTGAAGCGTTTATCCTTTATCCCGGAAAGTAATTCTTCTGCGTTATCTGTTGATGCGTCATCACACGCTACTACTTCAAAGCGTTCATCATCAGAAACAAGAAGTCCCTCTACAATTTTGCGTGCGGCTTCTGCATTGTTATACACAGGGATGCAAAAAGAAACAATAAGCTGGTCTGGTCTGGTCTGGTCTGGTCTGGTCAATTATGGGAGTCATTTTTCGTTTTGTCAAGTCCTTTCTACGTATTTTTCCCGAAATTATAGCACAACCCCCGCGCAAAACTTCACACGGGGGCGATAACTCACAATCTAGAACAGTCCCGTAATTTTCCCGTCCGCATCAACATCAATATTCAGTGCCGCAGGTTTCTTTGGCAGTCCCGGCATCGTCATAATGCTTCCCGTAATCGCTACCATGAAGCCGGCTCCCGCAGACAATCTCACTTCACGCACAGTAACGCGGAAATTTTCCGGCCTTCCGATTTTCGCGGGGTCATCAGAGAGTGAATATTGCGTCTTGGCCATGCACACAAGCAGATTGTCCTTGCCGAGTTCGTGAATGCGCTGTAAATCCTTCTCGGCCTGAGGCGTAAAGTCTACTCCGTCAGCACCGTAAATCTCACGCGCAACAGCAGTCATTTTCTCTTTGGGTGTCATGTCTTCCGAATACATGAAGCGGAAACTTGAAGGCTTCTCACACGCCGCCACAACCTTACGCGCTAACTCTTTGCCGCCCTCGCCGCCTTTTTCCCAAACTTCAGACAGCGCAAAATCTGCTCCGAGTTCGCCGCACTTCTCCGCAAGCAGTGAGAGTTCTTTTTCCGTGTCCGTCGGAAATCTATTTATCGCAACAACTACAGGCAGTCCGTATTTCTGTATGTTCTCTATGTGCTTGATGAGGTTCGGAATTCCCGCTGAAAGTGCGTTCAAGTCCTCGTGCGCAAGTTCCGTCTTCTTGAGTCCGCCGTGCATCTTCAACGCCCTCACAGTCGCAACAACTACCACTGCTGACGGTTTCAGACCTGCCATTCTGCACTTTATGTCGAGGAATTTTTCCGCGCCCAAGTCAGCACCAAATCCCGCCTCCGTAACGAGATAATCAGCACACTTCAAGCCCAAACGTGTAGCCTGTACTGAATTGCACCCGTGAGCTATATTCGCGAAAGGCCCCCCGTGAATGAATGCAGGACTCCCTTCAAGCGTCTGTGCCAAGTTAGGCTTGATTGCGTCCTTCAGGAGTGCGGCCATTGCTCCGGCGGCGTGAATGTCATTTACTGTTACGGGTTTGTCGTCGTAAGTGTAAGCTAATACCATGCGGCCAAGTCGCGCTTTGAGATCCATCAAGTCGGAAGCAAGGCAGAATATCGCCATGACCTCTGAAGCTACCGTGATGTCAAAGCCTGATTCACGCGGTACACCGTTAGCAGTTCCGCCCAAGCCTATGATGATGTTGCGTAAGGCACGTTCATTCAGATCCATTACGCGGCGGAATACGATTTTGCGGGGGTCAATGCCTAACTCGTTGCCCTGCTGTATGTGATTGTCGAGCATTGCCGCACAAAGATTATGGGCTGTCGTGATTGCGTGAATATCTCCCGTGAAGTGAAGGTTGATGTCCTCCATCGGTATAACCTGCGCATAACCTCCTCCGGCAGCACCTCCCTTAAGACCGAAACTTGGCCCCAGTGAAGGCTCCCGCAAAGCAACACACGCATTCACGCCGATTTTGTTGAGGCCGTCAACGAGTCCGACGCTCGTGGTTGTTTTGCCTTCTCCTGCAGGTGTCGGGGTTATCGCTGTAACGAGTATGAGTTTTCCGTCGGGTTTGTCCGCGCGGGATTTCAGGACTGACGGTGAAATTTTTGCTTTGTACTTTCCGTAACACTCCAGATCATTTTCCGATATACCTAGTTTTGCCGCAATGCTGATGATGTTTTCGGGGTGAGCGGCTTGTGCTATTTCTATGTCGCTTGGGAATGACAATAAAATCATGCTCCGTTCCGTGAAAAAATTTTTTGCGTATTGTACCAGAAATAACAGCGTGTATGTGAAAAGTGTTCCGACTACGTCGGCAAGGCCGCCGGTCT
>CAJOED010000217.1 GCA_905233335.1 uncultured Synergistales bacterium | reverse complement strand
GCAATTATCATCTGTTATTCCTCCTAAACGCATTATACTATCTGCCCTCCTTCACAGCCTTATACATCACAAAAAGCCTCTTCACTATCTCCTCATCAGAGATCTCCTCGTCCCAACCATACGCACGAAACACAGCACGATCATTCTCACGGTGCGCCTGCCTCAATCCCAAAGGCATCGACAACGGCTCATACATGTCCGCAAGCGTACTCTCCGGGCACTTCACGCGCTCATCAAGTATCCTCTGCGCACAACGCTCTATCTTCACGCGCTGCTTCTCCGTCGCACAAGGCCAAGGGTAATTGTTGTACACAAACGGCGAATACGTGTAATCCATCCTCAACCGTCCCGCAACAACGTCAACCCATGCCATATGAATACGCGACATAAGAACACCGAACATGTACAAGTCAGTATCAGGTAAGATATATATAGCGTTACTGATAATTACGTCAGGAGACATATAGCCCATCGGTATGTATTGCCTTCTTGATGATGTTGTTTCCGGGACAACGAGAAAATTATCATTCGTGGGCTGTCGTACTTGTTCGAACATATAAGGAGTATCTGCCGCCTTCCTCACAGCCTTTGTAGAACTCTTGCGCCTCTTTTCCGCAACAAGGGCGAGTCTATCCATAATGGGCTTGATGTGTCTGAACTTCCCCGGCTCAACGTCGACCAGCCACAAGCAGTAACGTTCGAGGTCATGCAGAAAGTCCTTCCCGCTCATGTAGCGTCTGACGAAACTCTCTGCTTCCGGGTAATTCGCGAGGAGTTCGGCACGTTCGTCGGGAGAAAGTATCAGGTTTCCTCCGTCGGTGGGCTGTGAACCCTTCTTCATTCTCGGCATACCTTGCAGCATGGGCGCGCCCCTGTTCTCAAGAAATACATCATCGAGGTCAAGAAGCCAGCCGTTTATGTGTTTTGCTTCCGTGCGTGTTACGTTGTCCCCTGAAGACCTGTATATGTACTTTGGCGAAATGTCAGCGTCCGAAATTCCGACGACAACGCAGTGAACGTGAGCTTTGTCCTTTGCCTCGCTGACCCATACGAACGGCCTGTACGCAAAGAATATCTCGACTCCTTTATCCTTCATGAACTTCCAGAAAGAATTTACGAGTTCCCCCTGGCATATGGAGTTGGTAGAGACGAATGCTGCCCGTGCGCCCGTGCCCTTCATGAAGTCGGCGGCTCTGTTGTACCATGCGCAAACGTAGTCGAACTTTCCGTACTCCGGGACTCCCGAAAAAGCTGCTTTCATGTCCTCGATCTGGTATTTCTTGCGCCATTGATGACCGATGAACGGGGGGTTGCTGATGATGTAGAGTTTTTCGTCGGGGGTGGTGATTGTGTGCCAGTCTGTTCGCAGGGCGTTTGCCTCTATGATGGTGCTGTGAGTTTTCAGCGGCAGAATGTCCTCGTAGACCTGCACGATATTTTTCGTTTCGTTGAGCATCTGTGTTTCGGCGATCCATAGTGCTGTACGTGCGACGCTGACTGCGAAATCGTTAATCTCAATTCCGTAGAACTGTGCGATAGAAACTTGTACGGGAGTCTCGTTCTGTGAGAATGCGAAAGACACCTGACCTTTTGTGAGGGCCGCAATGATTTTGTTTTCGAGACGTCTTAGTGATAAGTAAGTTTCTGTGAGGAAGTTCCCGGAGCCGCACGCTGGATCAAAGAATTTTAGTGAGGCAATCTCTTTCTGTAGTTTGCGTAAGTCCTTGTTCCGCTGCTGTGATGGGGGTAGTGAGAGAAGAGACTCTGCTTTCTCTGTGTATTCGTACATGAACATGGGATCTATTACTCTGTGAATGTTCTCTATGGACGTGTAGTGCATTCCGTTATCTTTTCGTGTTTCGGGGTTTAGAGTTGACTCAAAGACAGCTCCGAAAATCGTGGGGGAAATGCCCGACCAGTCGAAACCCTCGCTCATCTCCTCAAGAATAATTCGTAGCGGTTCGCCGTCAAGAAGTGGTATCTCGATGTTCTCTTCCTCAAAGAGTCCGCCGTTCACGTATGGGAATGCATTTAGTGTTGCGTCGATGTAGGGATCTCTTTTCGTGGTGTCGGTTGCCAGTACCCTGAATAACTCTATGAGGGACTGCCTTGCTGTTTGTGCGCGTGCTTTGAGGTAATCGTGGAACTGTAATTTGTCGAACAGGCCGGAGTCTTCAGCGTAGAGCAGGAACACTATACGAACGCATAAAATGTTGAGGCTCCTCATGGATTCCGGGTCGTCGGGGTGGACGTATCGTTTTTCAAGTTCGTCGTAGAGTTTCCCGGCTAGTTCTCCTGCCCTCAATGATACTTCTACTTCATGGGTGTAATCTCTTTCGGGTCTGACGATAAAAGCGAGGCTGCTACGTTCGCGTTCGATGTCCTGAAGAGGAATGATGCGTGGCGGTGCTTTGGGCT
>CAJOED010000216.1 GCA_905233335.1 uncultured Synergistales bacterium | reverse complement strand
AGACGAAGGCGGCGAACTCTACAACCGTCTCGGAGCGATGCCCGTGAACCTGGAGAGCCAAATGGCCAACAGTTTTTACAGCAAACAGTACGAAGAGGAACACCTGCAAAAACGCGTGGATGCGCTCAACGAACTCTACGTGGCCTTCACACGCCCCACCTGCAACCTGATGGTGTGGACGAAAACCCAGAAGAATCCACCGAAGAACTACAGTGTCGCCGAACTCATCACGGACGCAGGGAACATTGACGCAATACGCACGGGCGATAAGTTGATGCCCATCTCCGAACATGACGCGGGGAAAATCACAGCCGCAATTACAGCAGGAACACTTCCGGCATTCCCGGCAAAACGTCAGGAAGATAAAGTAGCCGAAGTGAAGCTGTCAGCACCAGCACAGCCTCTGAAAGCGGAGGAACTTCCTGCAGGCACGATAAGGGTCGGCATTATCAGGTTCGACAGCAAAGCAGATAACGTCATGGATCGTGAAGCGGCCGCAATTACTGACATTTTCGCGCGTTTTCTGTCTGTTCCGGGAAAAATTACGGTGCTCGAACGCGACAGGCTAGAAGCAATAGTCAGGGAACAGAAGCTGACTCTTTCGGGCATAACTGACCCGGCGACGGCGGCACGTATAGGGAAACTTGCGGGGTGTCAGTATATTATTATGGGTTCTGTTACGGAACTTGACGAAAAAGATTCTGTATATGGAGATTATATCAATCCGACAGATAAAACAGCTTGGATGCGCACTATCAACGAGAAACGTTCAAAAGGCTATAAGTTAAACAATACAGGAAAAGTTTTAGCAGGGATTGCGCTTTTTGCTGCAGTTGTTGATATGGCTACCCCCAAAGAAGACAACGTAATAACAGAAATGTATGAGATGATTGCAGGAATTGACGCGCGACTTGTGAATGTTGAGACGAGTAAAATTGAGGCAGCATTCAATGAACACGGAAGTGCGGCACAGTCTAACATCATAACGCAGGACAGAAACGGCAGCCTAAAAAGCGTAGAACTCAACGAGGGAAGCCTGCAGAACAGAGCTATAGCATCAGCGGCGGCACATCTTGGCTATAAGTTCCGGAAGGTATTGACGGGAGAACGTGCACAGATTGCTTCTGTCAGCGAGACGGAGATAATCATAAACATGGGCGCGTTATCAGGAGTTCAGGAGGAAGATTTATTTTGCGTTTACCCCGACGGAATGACAGCGGGAGATTCAGAAGCCATCATCAAAGTAAAGGACGTGCAGGAAAAATTCAGTGTTGCGGAAGTTGTATCGCGAATTGCGCCGTCATATTCACCCGTTGCAGGGAGCAGGATAGAGCCGGTCATGAACGGGGATGCACGGCTCGGTATATGGAACGTGAAGACCCTGAAGCGCACAAACACAGACAGCACGAATGCACAGCTTGAAGCGAACTCGACAGATCCCAAGAAGGTCATTCATAGTTACAGGTTGGGAGCAGATGACGAGAAAGCCTTAATCGCCGCACACACAAAAGCAGGGAAATCCGGCAAGGCCAAGCAGAAATACGAGAGCTACAAGCAGTTATCGGACTCTGACATGAATGATTATCTTGCGGCATATAACGCAGGGAAGTACGCGCTCGACTTGTCTATGTACATGAGTGCAAGAGAGTATGTTTTGAAAGCGTTATTCGTCAATCCGAACTACCAGCCCGCAAAAAAATTACTCGCGAAAATTGACGGGAAAAAGTAGCCATGTAGAAAGCAAAAATTATTCTGTGTCTGTTGATGGTAACAGAAGCCATATACATATCGCAAAAAATTTCTGTCGTAGAACGTGAACGCCTCATGACAGTAATAGAAGCGCAGGGGCTTGGTGTTTCGGAAAATTCTGCGGTGAAGATAGGACAACTAGCCGGGTGCAGTTATATTCTCGTTGGTTCAGCAACTCACTTCAGCAACAGACAGGTGGAAAAAACGAAATCATCGGGACTATTCTCACTTAGTTACAAGTACGAAAAATCAGCAGAAATTCATACTGTGCTTGAGTCTCGCTTGATTGATGTAGCAACAGGGGCTGTAGTTCTCTCGTTCACGTGTTCAGGGAGTGCCGCAGGTGAAACATACAGTGAGGAACTCGAAAGACATGCATTGAGCGCGGCGGCTTCATGTGTTGCTGACAAGGTGAGGGGCTTTCTTGCCGGTGAATATCCCGTGATAGTATCTGCTGAAAATAATACTGTACGCATAAACAGGGGCGCAATGTCCGGGGTTAACAGAGTCTACGAGGAAGGAGCAGAACTCTTTGACCTGGACGGAAATTCTTTAGGCAGGAGGACAGCAAACCTTGCTTTGATTCGTGTAGTTGATGTTCATGATGATTACAGCGTTGCGGAAGTCCTGAACAGCGAGCAGAAACAGCCGGCGAAAAACAAGAAGCGCAAGGGCCGTAAAGCCAAAAACGACAGCAGTAACGAGTCAGTGAGTGTCATTCAGCTTCATGAAGGGGACAAGATAGAGGTAATATCACTTCAGGAGGCCGGGAAACTGAAACTTTCACCGCAAAGGCTTCACTAATCATTGAATGTTTTACGGAATAACTTTTATAATTCTCTCTGTGATAAGGGGGAATTATTTTTTTATGATTGCGAAACTCTATATGCAGTTCTTGAAGTTCGGCTCATTCACTTTCGGCGGAGGCTGGAGCATTGTAGCGCAGATGAGGGAGCTTTAT
>CAJOED010000215.1 GCA_905233335.1 uncultured Synergistales bacterium | reverse complement strand
AGCAAGCTCGATGATTCTTGCGCCGGTCGGAGTTGTCTCTCCTGATTCCCAGCGTCGTAATGTTGCGATTGATACGCCGAGTTTTTCTGCCAAGTCTATTTGTGTGATACCTGCTTTTTTGCGGTGAAATCTTATATTTGCTGATATGGACATGGATATTCTCTCCTGCTCTGCATAAAAGATATGGAACATGCAAATTATACCCGGAAAAATATTTTTTGTGTAATCTCTTGTCATTGTAAACCGCGAAAATAATTTTATGTTTTACATTGTGTTATAATCTCCACTCATGAAGACGAAAATTTTACGCATACTTGAGGACAACCGCGGCGAGTTTGTATCAGGTGAGGAGCTTGCAGAAAAGTTCGGGGTATCACGTGCGGCAGTGTGGAAGGCAGTAGACAATTTACGCAGGGAAGGACACAAGATTACGGCGATAACGAACAAGGGCTACTCACTTTCACGATTGAGCGACGTACTCACGGAAGGCGGCATAACTTCACACTTACAGCCTGACACAAAAATATCACGCGTTATCTGTCTCGACACAGTGAACTCCACGAACACTTACGCAAAGAAGCTCGCTCTTGACGGAGCAGAACACGGGACACTCATAGCGGCAAACCACCAGACAGCAGGACGCGGGCGGCACGGTCATAATTTCGAGTCTCCTGCGGGGACGGGCTTATACATGACGTTAATACTGCGGCCAAGAATCGACATGCAGAAGTTCCAGATGATTACGATTGCTGATGCTGTTGCGGTGTGTCTTGCGGTTGAGGAGCTTTGCGGGGAAATGAAGCCTCGTATCAAGTGGGTGAATGATATTTTTCTGCGCGGGAAAAAAATTACCGGCATACTCACAGAAGCCGTTACGAATTTCGAGAGCGGAGAGATTGAGAGCGTAGTTACGGGTATCGGCATCAACATTACTACGCACAAATTCAGCGGAGATTTTGAGGGCGGCGCGATATTTGAGGACGACAATATTACGTTCGGGCGTGATGAGCTTTGCGCAAGGGTTGCCGACTACATTATGACGTTTGCAGAAAATCTTGATGACCCAGAAATCATCAATGCATACCGTGAACGCTCAATGCTGACCGGGAAGCGCATAACTTACCTGAAGAATGACGCGCGCTGTTCCGGCCAAGTAGAAGGGATTGATGACAGCGGCGGGCTTGTTATCGTGAATTCTGCGGGGCACACTGAAACTTTGAGGAGCGGAGAAGTCTTCATGTTAAGAACGGAGGAAAAAACTTCATGAATACCACGAAAAATTTAGTGCTTTGTGCATTGTTTGCGGCGTTGATAGCAATCGGTACTCACATCAAGATACCGACTCCACTCCTTCCGTTGACGCTTCAGACGCTGTTTGTTGTGCTGTCGGGGCTGGTGCTCGGCAAAAAGTACGGGGCTGTTGCTGTGTGCGTGTATGTTGCGGCGGGGCTTATCGGGCTTCCTGTGTTCACGGGGTCTGTGCTCAATCCGACATTCGGGTACATTATCGGGTTTATTCCGGGTGCGTGGCTTGCGGGGTATATCGCCGAAAAGTTCAGGCCGTGCTTCCTGACGTGGACGCTTGGAGGTATTGCCGGGATTGCGGTAATTTATGCGTTCGGTATTCCGTATTACTATGTCATGTCGAAATATTATCTCGGCAATGAACTTGGCGCAAAGACACTCATGATGTATTTTGTGCTGATGCCTATGCCGGGGGATGTCGTGAAGAGTATTGCGGCAGGGTTGATTGTGCAGAGACTGGCGGTGTTTTTCCCGGAAAGTTTTACGTGGAGACGTTGATTTATGCATAATCTTCTCTGCTACCGTGCCATTTGTACGCCCTGCGAAATCCTTTCTGTTCTGCTTCTGCTACAGTCAGACAGTAAAAATCACCGTCTTTAGTGTTAATCCTTGTGTTGTAATATTGCTGGTCAAAGGGAAGATGATATATGCGTTCACCTTCCCGCCCGATATTACACTTGATAATCGGAAAATGTTTCAGCGCAAAATTTTCATGAAGCTCAACATGAAATTCTTTCGCAAAAGAACGTGCCAAGTTTGATAATGATGCAGCAGTATAGAAAACTCCGTATACTTCCTCAAAAGGCTTACTTTTTTTGTACTCGAATGTTGTCCCGAAGAGCTGAAAAATATGCTTTTCATGAATAGTTTTTGTTTGCGCCCAGTTTTTGCATTGTACAATCAAAGTAGTATTATCTCTATGGCATATTAAGTCGCGTCCTAAATCCGAGAAGCCTTCAGACATTCCGAAATAGTCAACTATCCAGCCTTCTTTTTCGTAAAGCCAGCCTATATACTGTTCATAGAGACGGCCTATAGCGAGTTTTGATTTTTTGCGCAGCCAGAAACGGTCAAGAGCTAACTGATTGCGTTCTGCAGTCGACAGCTTGTTGTATTCTTCGCGACTCAGATAACGTCCGGCAAAATCTTCATCTTTACGTTCGGAGGGTGCTTCAAGAATGTCTGCATTTTCCTCATAAACATCCGGGAAACTC
>CAJOED010000214.1 GCA_905233335.1 uncultured Synergistales bacterium | reverse complement strand
TCTATGTTCATGTACGAGACATACGGGGTATTCTGTGCGTCGAACATGCCGATAACTTCACGCTGTCCCGTTGAGGCTTTCTCATCACCCAGTGAAGCCACGTACACGAATTTCTGTCCCGCAAGCCCTGATAGTTCGTTGATGTCCCACTGCCCCGACACGAACAGGCACGCCGTGAACATTCCGGGATATTCCGCCGCAAGCACAAGGAACGTCATGCAGCCCATAGACTGCCCGGTAGCATACACACGCCGCTCATCGAGTCCGTAACTCTTCACAGCCCACCGCACAAAACGCCCGGTGAGTTCGACGTAATCACTCTTCACGAAGCCGTTATGATCGTCAAGCACCGTTACAGGATACGCCGGGACAATCACGACACACTCATACGCTGTCCATACCAAGCCGCCGTAACCCTGACGCAATGAGAACTCCGGCGGTTTTCCCGATGAGCTTCCGTCAGCAATGAAGAACACAACTGGGTAATTTTTCTCTCGTGAGTAATTTTCCGGGAAATATATATTGTAGTCGAGGGTTAGTCCTGTAACGTCATCGCTGAAAGTTTTTACGGTGAATTTCGGGAGTGTGTCTGCGATTAATGCATTGAGTATTTCGTCGCCGGTTTTGTCAGGGTGGAACAGTCCCGCCGCATAACATGCCGAACACATCATGAACGCCATCAACGCCGCAAGAATTACCCGCTTCATTTCTTTACGCCGTCCTGCCTGTCTTCCTCCCAAGTTATGAACGAGTGATAGAAGACATCATCATTGTCATCAAGCCCGCGCGTTATTTCCGTAACGTGAATATGACTTGCCTTCACCTGTTCGAGAACATAATCTACCGCTATCATCGGTTCAGTGTGCGCTCCGCATGTGTAAATGTCGAGTGCCATGTAATTCACTTCCGGCCAAGTATGACACGACAAGTGCGACTCGCTTATCACGACGACACCGCTTACTCCGTTCGGCGGAAACTTGTTGAACGACACAGACCACACTTGCGCATGTGCACGTTTTGCGGCCTCCACGAGAATATCCTGCATCTTGGGGACGTTCGTGATTGTGTCATCACAGCCGGAAACTTCAACGATATAGTGAACACCTTTAGGGGACAATTTAGAATCTCAGCCTCCTGAAAAAAATGGAATGATATAATGCATTACTATATGAAAAGAAATTTTATCATACACGACAAAAAACGAATGCATGAACATGTAATTAACTGTATCCCCTCTAAGACTTTGCGGGAACATTTGAGGCACAATCCCATAGAGTTATCAGCAATGCAGGAAGCCACGATAATAAATGAGTATGCAGAAGGCAGAGAAAAAATTTCGTTCCCCTTTACCCGTTTATGGAGCTGTGCAGTCTTCCCGTACTCTTCAGGCCGGGCGATGTTATCAGGGAGGGCGGAAGGTTTTATTATGTACATCTCACACCGTGCATTACTGAAGGACATTCAAGTTTCCTGGAAGAATGTTATTTGTGCTATGAGCTGTCCGGGAATTACAGAAATTACTCTTATCTTCTTGGGTAACATGTCAGGATTATTCGAGAAGCTGGTGAGTGCAAAAAAATAACAGGCCGCCCCGAAAGACGACCCGCCGCATTCAATCGTGCTGTGTTAATGCAGTGTCCTCATCACCATCCCCACCAGCCGGTCTTTTTCTTGACTTTAACGTAGTCAAGCGAGTCCGCTTCGAGCGTGGTATATATTGCATATTCGGTGCCGTCAGCCATTTCGCCTATGTGTGTAACCGTAAGTTTGGTGCTGTTGTCAATATCTATGATGTACCTGTCTCCATCATAAGACACTCCCTCGTAACGCTCCCCATCGACATACTCAAACATTACGGCATCCAACAAATTGTACGTGTCCTCGTTATCATAGGTTCCCATATCCCCCGTAGCCTCCTTGTCGTAAAATTCGGCAGTAACCGGCAAGAAAGACAATGCCATTGAGTTGGAGTTAGGTACTGCAGAATAGCTGGCAAAAGCTAAAACACCACCATTATTCCCATTATCCGTTATCCAGATCCTGAATGCGCCTGGACTATACGAACTTGGATCAACACTATAACTTTTGTGCGTGGTCTGTCCGTAATTATCTGTGTGACGCGTGTTCATGTAGCTGAATTTTACCCTCCACTGTCCGCTGATACGCATGAACTCTGAGACCTCAACGCCTTTTGCATTGCGCCCGGTACCGTCTTCCTCCTCTGTTGACCCGCCGTCATCCTGCGCAACTTCCTCGCTCGGAGTGTCCGAACTTCCGCCCGAATCACTGTCGCTTCCACCACAGCCGCCCGACAACAACGCAAACGTCATCAGCACGACGAGTACCCCAAAAAGTATCCTTCTGCTATAATTCATGCAAAGACCTCCTTTGTTATAGCTGTAGCTGAATATTTTACCCCCCCGAAAATTGTCAACAAAAAAGCGAGCCGCCTCATTAACGACAGCCCGCCCGAAAATTTCTCTTACTTTCTCTTACACTAGCGGGAACCTAAATGCTTCTTGAAGAACGCTTCAAGTTCACGGTAAAAA
>CAJOED010000213.1 GCA_905233335.1 uncultured Synergistales bacterium | reverse complement strand
AAAAAAATTTGGCTCCACCACCAGGACTCGAACCTGGAACCTAATGATTAACAGTCATCCGCGCTGCCGATTGCGCTATGGTGGAACACAACGGGAAAGATTTTATAACGCGGCTTTGATTTTGTCAAACGTTCATATATAATTCATGCAATAATTTTTCAGGAGGACTTAGTGAGATATGTTATACACTTCTGCTGAGGCGGCCAAGCTCTTACGAAAATTGCAGGAGGACAAGTCATCGCTCGAATCGGACGAACAGCAGCGTACACTCTTCCGTGCGGCAGTCAATGAGGACAAAGAAGAAGCCCGCCCTGAATACGACTACAGCACGACACAATCAGCCATCGACGCGCTCGAAGCAAAAATCAGGACGGTCAAGCACGCAATCAACACGTTCAACCTTACGCATGAAGTTCCCGGTTTCGGAATGACTATAGATATGATGCTCGTATATATTCCACAGCTCACTCACAAGAAACAGAAGCTCTACTCGATGTGTTCACGGCTTCCGAAAGTGCGCGAGGTAGTGAGGGTTGCGAACATCATAGAGTACACATACACGAATTACGACCCGGAAGAAGCACGCAGGGACTACGAGAAAGTTTCGGACGAATTATCGCGTGCACAGACAGCTCTTGATGTCCTGAATAACAGCGTGAAGTTCGAGATAAACATATAGGGTGATTATTTTTTTATTTTTCCTTCTGTGCGGGGAGTCCAAACTCTTTTTGATTGGCAATGGGGTTCGAATCCTCTTGTTCATGGTAAACGTTCTATGTTATTCACACATTGTTATTTGTTATTTACGGCGGATGTCCAGAGTTTTATCGCCGACATTTTATGATTATATTTTTCTGGACTGCTCACACGGTAAAAACTTTTCATGAGGGAGCTGAAGTATAGGTTACAGGCTTCCTCTTTCTGTATAATTACTTTCAGAAATACTTTCAGGGGGCATATCATGAGACGAAAAATTTTCACAGTCATAATAATATTCATACTTACGATTTTTGCTAGTTCTGCTTGGCCGGATTTCGGGAGCTTTTCGGGTAATTCTGACTACGGCAGCTCATCGCGTTCATCATCATCTTCATCAAGTTCTCGCTCATCATCAAGTTCATCATCGGGCGGCTACTCATCGACAACCCGCAGAAGCTACAGCACCGGCAGTGATTACGGAGCTTTACCGTATGCAGGAGTAACTTCTCGGCACAATTACTCGTCATCATCGTCATCATCAACCGACGACGAAACCGAAGACATGATTGCGGGCGCAGTGTTCATACTGCTGATACTGTTCTTTGTGTGGAAGTGGATGAGCGCAAAGAAGCACAGGCACGGCGAACCCGTAGACGTATACATCGAACAGCCCGTAGTAGATCTCCGTCCGATGTCCGAATACCCAACGCTTGACCCGGAATTTGACGAGACACGAATTACTGACATGCTCGCCAATCTCTATGTGCAGATGCAGGAAACATGGCAGGCAAAGGACATTAATCCCATACGCCCGTACATGACCGATAAATTTTTCGCGCAGATGAATAACCAGCTCGAACAGTTCAGGAAGTCAGGACGCACGGACTACACAGAGAATATTTCGGTGCTGAATGTCGGACTCAAAGGCTGGCGGCAGTCGGCAGGAATGGACTACATCACCGCAACCCTGAACTCCCGCATAGTGTCTTACGTTCTCGACGACAGGACGGGCAAGCTCTTATCGGGCGACAGGAAACGCGAAAAGTTCATGCAGTACGAGATAGATTTATGCAGGAAGTCCGGCACTCTCACAACAGAAAACGATACACAATCACACGCGGCTGTATGTCCACATTGCGGTGCGCCCATAAACCTGAATGCTTCGGCCAAGTGCGAATACTGCGGGAGCGTCATAACGTCCGTAAATATCGAGTGGGCAGTGTGTGCAATGCGGGGTATCTCGCAAAGGACGGTGTAACATGGAAGAAGAGAAAATGGAAGAAGAGAAGGAAGAGAAGAAAGATAACGTTGTGCAAGTTCCGCAGAAGTTCTACCGCGACGACGAGGGACGTTACTGGGACTTGGCCGGGACTTTCGACGGAAGCAACTTTTGGGTTCCTGCTCCTGACTGGGCGGGCAACATCAACCCGTACTTGTTCGAGGGGCCTGATATACTCATCGGAACTCACAGAAAGCCCATATGCAACGTCCCGGAATTACGGCGTGGGTCTGACCCTGTAGACGGCGGCAACCTGTTATTGTCGGACAACGAGAAGAACGAACTCCTGCGCACTGACCCGGAAGCAGAGAAATTCATACGGCCTTTCATGATGGGCAAAGAGTTCATTAATAACATTCCGCGCTGGTGCTTATGGCTTGAGGGAGCAGAACCTGCTGATGTCCGAAAATGTCCCCGTGTGCTTGAGAGAATAGAGCGTGTGAGAGAGTTCCGGCGAAAAAGTCAGAGGAAGCAGACCATCAAGGCCGCAGATACTCCCATGCTTTTTGCTGAAAGGCGCATATGCAAAACAAATTACCTTGCAATCCCGAAAGTGTCATCAGGAGACAGAAA
>CAJOED010000212.1 GCA_905233335.1 uncultured Synergistales bacterium | reverse complement strand
GTTTTCCCACGCCGAGATTTTACGAGGGAGCAGTTTCCGGGTGTGCAATGTTGAGCCGTTACCCCGACAACCAAGAGTTCCGTGAGCTGAACATGTCCCGTTACTGCCCGAGCGTAACGAGCTACGAGCACTTCACTTCATGCCTTGAGCGGGCACTTTCACAGACCCCTGAAGAACTTTACGCACAAAATCACGAGTTCATCATCAACTCCCTCACCAGCAAGCGCGCAGAACAGATACAGAAAGACCTTGAGGAGCTGACATGCCGAAATTCCTGATACTTGGAGCAGGCCCGGCAGGTCTGACTTTCGCGAACGTGCTGTTACGGAACGGCGTAAATGATTTTCTCGTGCTTGAAGCGGAACATGAAGCCGGTGGATTATGCCGGAGCGTTGACGTTGACGGTTCTGCTCTCGACATTGGCGGCGGTCATATTCTCGACGTGAGGAGGCCGGAAGTTGTGAAATTTCTGTTTGAGTTCATGCCGCGTGAGGAGTGGAATTTTTTTCAGCGCAACACCCAAATATACATCAACGGCAAATTCATATCTCACCCGTTTGAGGCAAATATATGGCAGATGGACATAGACAGCCAGGTAGAATATTTATGCTCGACAGCAAAGGCCGGGTGCGTTACGGGAAGCGGGAAGCCCGAAAAATTCACTGACTGGCTCACATGGAAGCTCGGCGAGAAAATCGCGAATGACTACATGATACCGTACAACAAAAAAATGTTCGGAGCTGAACTCAATAATCTCGGAACGTACTGGCTCGACAAACTGCCCGACGTGAGTTTTGAGGACATATTGCGCTCATGCCTGGAACATCAAGCTCACGCAAAACAGCCCGGACACGCTGAGTTCTACTATCCCATTGAGTATGGTTACGGTGAGTTATGGCGGAGAATGTCGGAAGCTCTTGACGGAAAAATATTTTACGGACGGCGCGTGTGCAGTATGGATTTTTCGTCTCATGTTGTGCGTACGGTTGATGGTGAAGAGTATCACGGTAGCACAATCATTAACACGATACCATATAACGAGTTCAAAGAGTTATGCGGGATGCCGGAAGCCCTGAAAGAAAGCGTAAAGCACCTCAAGCACACAAGCGTTCAGGTGAAATACTGTCCTGAAAGCCCCGAAACACAAGCACAGTGGGTATACTATCCTGATTTAGAGCTGCCGTATCACAGAATATTTCTGCGCAATAATGTTCTGCTTGGCAGTAAAGGCTGCTGGACGGAGACGAACACTGAACGAGCAATGCCGGAACGCGATCATGATTTCTCGTACACGAACAAATACGCTTACCCCCTGAACACACTACGCAAGCCGGAAATCATGAATGAGCTTCTGACCTTCTGCAAAAGTCATCGGGTTTATGGTCTTGGCCGCTGGGGAGAACATCAGCACTACAATTCTGATTTTGTCGTAGAACTCGCTATGAAACTTGCCGAAAATCTCATGTAGCACACAACAAAAAAACCTCCCGCATTCACACGGGAGGCCGCAACTTATGATTCACTACGCTAATTTTGCGCCGAACGCTTTGCACTCAGCTATAGCGTCATCATCAGGTTCAAGATGTGCCTTCACGGTCGCTACGACTTCTGCACCTGCTGCCTTGCACCTTTCCTCCCAAGTCCTGAGCCATTCGCCGTCGCCCCAGTCATATGACCCGAACACAGCGACTTTCTTGCCGGAAATTTTGCCTTCCGCCTCACTGAAGAACGGTTCCATTTCTGCTTCCTCAAGGACTTCCGCGCCCATTGCAGGAGACCCGAACGCTACGACATCATAGCCCGCAAGTTCATCAACTGATGCATCGCCGACTGTCTTGCAGGTTACGTCAGCACCCGCGCCCTTTGCGCCCTCAACGATAGCTTCAGCCATCTTCTCTGTGTTGCCTGTTGTTGATACGTAGACTACTAATACTTTTGCCATGAAAATAACCTCCTGAAAAAATCTATCTGCCCATTAACGAACGGGCCGCATCATACTCCGCGCGTTTGTATTTCCGAAAAGTCCTCCGCGCCTTTCTGACATTGCTGTACACTTTCCAGTATCCCGGCTGTAATAAGTTCTTTGCGTTCCTGTCCTCCATAAAACCTCGTACATCATCTGGAGGATAGTCGAGGAACAAGCCGATTTCGTGCGGGAAGCTGACACAGAATTTTTCGCGCAGACACCTCAAGCAGGCATCGACATCATGAAGTGGATAGCCGCAATCACGGAGAATGTCGCACGCCTTGCTGCAACCGAGAGCACGAGCTAGGAGTTCACGCCGGAAGATCAGCACGAGAGCATTTTTCCCCCGGTCATTCAGCATGAGCCACTCAACGCCGGAAGCATTCAGCCACTCGTCAGCGTGAGAAGTCCATACTGTGCGCATGTCCTCATTATTACGCCGGAAATTTATCAGTGTTGCCGCCTTCAAACCCTTTATAGTTGGCGCACCAAAACAAAACAAGATGCTCCTGATAAAATTTTCTGTGTCGTAATCCCTTATGCTTTCCATGAAATCCCGAATTATATTCATGCTGTTTATTCCCGCGAAATTATATTTTTGTTTGGTAGT
>CAJOED010000211.1 GCA_905233335.1 uncultured Synergistales bacterium | reverse complement strand
AAGGTGGCGTAAAAATACGAGAGATTCGAATAGACAACAGCATATTGTAGATAAAAGAAAAACCCTCCGCACTAACACAGAGGGATTATTTTTTGCGGTTATATCTTGTTGAGGATGCCGCCCCTCGCTACTTTTCCGCCGAACTCTATGAACTCCGTAACAGCTCCTTCATTCGCCGGTTCCGTAATTACTATCATCGTCTGCGGTGAATACCCTGCATTCTTCAGCACGCCCAAGTCAACCCGCACTACAGGTTCGCCCGCCTTCACAACGTCGCCTTCCTTCTTGAGGACAGTGAAGCCCTTGCCCTTGAGATTCACCGTGTCGACCCCGATATGCACGAGAAGCCCGGTACCGTCCTTCATGCGCATTCCGAAAGCGTGCCCCGTCTCGAATATCATCTCGATTATTCCGTTTGCAGGAGCAGCGATTATTCCGTTGTCAGGCTCTATCGCTACGGTCTGTCCCATTGTCTGCTGTGAGAACATTGCGTCTTTGATGTCGTCAGGCCCGATAAATTTTCCGTCCGCTACTGCCGCTATAACGTTGTCGGGAACTTCCGGGATAACTTCTGCTGTACCAGTTTCTTCGGGGTCAAGTTTGCCCTTTTTCGCCCAAATATCATAGAGCACGTTGCACGCAACCCATGAGCCGACAAACGCAATCACTACGCCGCCGATTAACGCATTGAAGAAGTTAGTCATCGTGTAGCCGAGAGAAGCAACATCAGCAGGGGGAATATACGCGGGCATCACCAAGAGTCCCGGAGAACCTCCCGCAAAACGCGCTACCCTCGTGAGTCCCATGTACAGACCTCCGAGTCCGCCTCCTATCATTGCGGCATAAAGCGGGAACGTGAAGCGTAAGTTGATGCCGTAGAGAACTGGCTCTGTTATGCCGAGTACAGCCGTAAGTCCTGCAGATGATGCCTGCTGTTTTGTGTCGGGATTTTTCGAGCGCAATGCAACAGCAAGTCCCGCCGCACCCTGCGCAACGTTCGACGGGAGCATACCGATTACTACACTGTCCCATTTGACGGTCGCGAGGTTGTTCGTGCCTATGGGTATGAGTCCGTAGTGCGTGCCGGTCATTACGAGAAGCGGTGAGAATATGCCTACAACCGTCGGTACAAGCCAGGGGATTGTTGCGTTCATCCACGTAAAGAGTGAGTTAATCAATCTCGAAACCCACGACCCTATGGGGCCGAGAAGCGTAATCGTTACTGTGCCGCCGACCAGCAAACTCACCAGCGGAACGGAGAAGAATTTTATTGCGCGCGGTGAAACTTTCTGCGTCCAGTGTTCGACGTACGACATGAACCATACGCCGAGTATTATCGGTATGACTGACGAAACGTATACGGCCTTTGTTACGGGCAAAAATCCCAAGAACGTAACCGCTTCTTTTCCCCCTAAAAGCGAAATGAACGAGGGATATACGAGAACTCCGGCAAGTGCCATAGCATTCCCCTGGTTGCACTTGAACTTACGAGCACACGAGGCCGCAAGCAATACAGGCATAAAGTAGAACGCCGCGTCTGCCATTGCGTTAAGTATGATGTGTGTCTGTGTTCCCGGTTTCAGTATGCCGAGCGTCGAACACAGAGCCATTATTGCCTTCAGAAGTCCTGCTCCAGTGATTGCGGGGATTATCGGCTGGAAGATGCTCGCTATGCTCTCAAGTATCTTACTCAATCGCGAACGGTTGTCTTCCTTCTCGGCTTCAGCGTCCTCAACTGTAGCACCTGCCTCAAAGCCTCCCTGCGATAAGACTTCCTGATACACCTGCGGAACATCGGGGCCGATGACTATCTGATACTGACCTCCAGCGTTCACGACCGACAGAATGCCTTTTGTTTTTGTGAGTATGTCTGTTTTCGCGAGAGTGTCATTCAGAAGGGTGAAGCGCAATCTTGTTGCACAGTGTACGACACCCTTAACGTTAGCTTTTCCGCCGACGTTCTCAATGATAAATAGTGCTAGTTCTTTGTAGTCCATAATAATTATTCTCCTTCCTCGTCCAAACTTGCGCCGTTCGTTGTGATTACGTCCCTGTACCAGTAGAATGAATTTTTCCGTGAACGTTTCAGTGTCCCCTGCCCGCTGTCGTCCTTGTCAACGTAAATCATTCCGTAGCGTTTCTTCATTTCCCCGCTCGAAGCACTCACGAGGTCAATGCACCCCCACGCAGTGAAACCCATTACGGGCACGCCGTCCTCATTCACAGCGTCCCTCAATGCCAGCAGATGACGACGCAAATAATCTATCCTGTAAGTGTCGTTGATTGTCCCGTCAGCTTCAGGGGTATCATTTGCTCCGAGTCCGTTCTCCACGACGAACAGCGGCTTCTGGTAGCGGTCATATAGTGCGTTAGCTGTTATGCGGAGTCCGAGCGGGTCAATCTGCCAGCCCCATTCGGTGTTCTTGAGGTACGGATTTATCACAGAACGGAAGACTGCATTGCCCGGTTTCGAGTGGTGCGCAATGATTTCGGGGTCTGTGCTGGTGCATCGTGAGCAGTAGTACGAGAACGCAACAAAATCCACCGTTCCTGCCTTCAGAGTGTCAGCATCTCCCGC
>CAJOED010000210.1:2718-3461 GCA_905233335.1 uncultured Synergistales bacterium | reverse complement strand
GTCGGAGGACAGCACCCGGCGGGCTTCTACTCGTCGCGGTGTGATGAGCGGCATTACACGGAAACTCTGAAGGACAGCGGCTACAGGGGCGGGGCATATGATGAGATGCTGCTTCCTTTTCTTGATGGGGCTATGAAGTCAGAGCACGCGAAAAATTTTTACGTTCTGCACTTGATGGGCGCACATTTCCACTACCATAAAAGATACCCGGAAAGTTTCGAGAAATTTTCTGCTTCTGATGAGGGAGGTTTTGAGGGAATAAACGAGGCACAGAAAAATACGCGCGCAAAATATGACAATGCTATTCTGTACAATGACTTTATTATTGACGAGGTCATAAGGCGTTTTGAGGACAAAAATGCAATCGTGCTTTACATAGCGGATCACGGTGAAGAAATTTACGACACCACTAACTTTCAGGGACATTTTGAGGGCATAAGGTCATGCGTCGAAATTCCTTTTGTCGTGTGGGTGTCAGAAAAATTCAGCGCAGCATACCCCGAACTTGAAGCAAGAATCGCACACAGCACAGGCCGTCCATACATGACCGACGACATCATTCACACCGTACTAGACATCATGAACATAGAAACACCCGGCTACAATCCCATGAGAAGCATAATCAACGACTCATTCGACGCAACGAGAAAAAGAATTGCGGCGGGCTGTCCATACGACACAGAAAATGCGGTACCGTAACCCGTTAATGCGTCTGCTCAATGCTGCCCGTTATTCTCTTGCAG
>CAJOED010000210.1:0-2583 GCA_905233335.1 uncultured Synergistales bacterium | reverse complement strand
AACTTGTGAACAGTGCCGTAGAAAAAACGCTTGACCTCATCACAAAAGACTACAACCATGAAATCAAAGCGGCAAAAGATATGCTTTCCGGGAGTGTGTTCATTGCGGTGTGCTTCAATATTATTCTGTGGGTCATTATGATAATATACTCCTAAGAATTTCACAGGAGGACAACTCACATAAACAATTCAGAGATTATCACCAACCTAAAGACGCTCGGCCTCGACGCAGGAGCTACGACGGAAGATATACACTCAGCGTTCAGGAAGTTAGCGCGCGAACTTCACCCGGACATTACCGGCTCAAAGAGTAATTTGCGTTTCCAGCAGGTAACAGGAGCTTATACCCTCCTCAAAACACTAACGCCGGAAGAGCTTGAAGCCGTAACAGCAAACAGACAGCAGCACATCACGCTGAAGACCGCGAAACTTCACGAGGAAGAGACGACCGCAAAGATTGACGCGATTATCGATAAGTACGAGGGGGAACTCAAAAAGTATTACGCCGACATGCCCGGAAATGATGACGCCGACATAAAAGCCATAGCATTCCGCCTGAAATCACAGAATCCCAAAGTCATCAATGCCGCGCTGAAACATTCGGGACGTTCCGTGAACAAAGTAGAAATCCGCAAGGCCATCACCGAAATCCTGAAACGCCCCGAAATTGACGAGGACACAGCAAACATTCTCGCCTCGCTGCCTATTGACGACATGACACGGAAATTAATCGCCCTCGATGTTGCGTATAATGCCGCGAATTTCCCGGTCGGTCTGCTGATTAGTCTTGCGGGGTCAAGCTCTGATGTTATGGAGAGTTTGCTGCTTCATGTCAGACCCGATGATGTCAGCGTAATTCTGCGGCGGTGGCCTTCCGGGAAAGTCATGAACGCAAATATTATTCGTGCGCTCCTGATGTCGGACGACGCAAGAATACTTGTTCCCTTACTCGGTGCAATGAGGGAGCATTTCCCAAAGTCAGCACAACAGCACAAGAAACGGCTCACGGATCTTGAAGCACATTCTTCTGCGGCTGTGCGTGCATGGGCAAGAAAACTCACAGTATGACTTCTACCCTGTTGATACCGCCGGAATAACTATAGCTGATGTTTCCGCCGGACACTTTGCGCAGGATAGTTACTCCCAAATGTATATCGTCGTCATTTTCTGCAGCGTCGAACGGGTTGAACTGTCTGCCTCCGCTCGTAAGTTTCAGGAGTGTTGACGGGCTTTCGTCGGAGTATGAGATTTCGACATCAATTTTTACGTTTTCACCGTCATCATAACAGCCGGCAATCATCTCATAGATTAACTCTTCACAGCAGAGATTGAGACGGTATGCAAGCCGCGAACTTATGCCGTATTTCTCCGCGAAGTTGTGAATTTTCCCGTGCATTTCGAGAAGGTCAAAATCACGCCTCGTTACCTCATAAGCAAAGTATTTCAGCCTCCTGATGAATGCTACTGTCTTTTCTCTTTGGGGAGCGTCGAAAATTTCTGCCGGAGTACCCTGCTCATAAATTCCTCCGTCCGCAAAAAATAATACTCTGTCGGCAACATCCCGCGCAAAATTCATTTCGTGCGTTACGATAAGCATAGTCATGTCGTGTTTCGTGAGCATTCGTATCATCGCGAGGACTTCTCCGACCATAGTGGGATCAAGCGCGCTCGTCGGTTCATCGAACAGTAACACTTTCGGACTCATCATGAGACAACGGCAAATAGCTATTCTCTGCTGCTGCCCTCCCGATAAATTTCCCGGCATTGAGTGAGCCTTTGAGGTCAGTCCGACTTTCGACAGCCATTCAAGCGCATGTTTCTCTGCATCTGCTCTCTTCATTCCCAAGAGTTTCACGGGAGCGAGGCACAAATTATCAAGTACATTCATGTGTGAGAAAAGATAAAATTTCTGGTATACCATGCCCATTTTGCGCCGTATTCTGTTGATGTCGGCATTCCTGGCAGTAATCTCTTCTCCGTCAATGAATATTTTTCCGCTGTCGGGTTTCTCCAGGAGTTCGAGCGAACGAAGGAATACACTTTTCCCGCACCCTGAACCGCCGATTATCGCGATCCTTTCTCCCTCGTCGACGCTCAAATTCACATCATGCAGAACTTGAAGCGCACCGAATGACTTGCAGAGATTTTTCACTTCTATGAGGCTCATGATACGGCTTCCTTTCTTCTCTGCAGAAAATCAGAGACCGCAAAAATTCCGTGCACTATGTACGCAAGCGCAAGATATATCAGCATTCCGATTATTATCGTCATCATGGGCTGCATTGTCCGGGACGCTATGTTGTTGATTACGCGCGTTAGATCCGTGATTGACACGTAGCCGACCACGCTCGTCCACTGAATGAGATTGACTACGGTCGACTGGTATACGGGCTTTGCGATGTTCACGACCTGCGGAAGAGTTACAAGCCTGAATGCCTGCCACGCCGAAAATCCCAAAGTCCGCGCCGCTTCAACTTGGCCGGGGTCAGTAGCGTTGATTGATGCCCGTATGAGTTCCGCGATATGTGCCGCTGTGTTCATGGAGAAAGTTATCACGGCGATAGTTACGGCCTCGAGGCTTGAG
>CAJOED010000209.1 GCA_905233335.1 uncultured Synergistales bacterium | reverse complement strand
TCGTCGGGATCATAAAAAGATTCAAGCTCGTATTCAAACTCTTCAAGTTCGAGGGGCATAAAAAAATCTCTCCTCCGTAAAATATTTTGGATATTTGAGCTATTATATTACCATTATCACGAACACGAGAGAATAATTTGCGTCTGTGAGAATATGAAATTAAACATGATACAATGAACACCGGCAAAGGAGGAAAGAAAACATGTACAACGCAATACAAGTAAATAAAGATACATGGTGGACGGGAGTCAATGACCGCGAAACAGATCTATTCGAGTCATTATGGCCATTGCCGCAGGGAGTCGCATACAACTCATACGCGATAATCGGAACGACAGCCACCGCCGCAATAGACACCGTAAAAGGCCCGTATCTTGACGAATATTATCACAAACTCATTCAGGCTCTCAACGGCAGAACGCTGAACTACCTCGTTGTGAATCACATGGAGCCGGATCACGCCGGGTTAATCGCACAGCTCCAATCAACTTGGCCGGGCTTGAAGATTATCGGCAACGTTAAGACCGTACCCATGCTGAAAGGTTTTCACGGCATCACAGAGAACATTATCACCGTGAAGGACGGCGACACGTTAGATCTCGGCGGGCATGTTCTGAAGTTCGCGACTGTTCCGATGCTGCACTGGCCGGAGAGCATGGTAACGTTCGACAGTTCTACGGGCGTATTGTTCTCGAATGATTCGTTCGGTGGTTTCGGTGCTCATGAGGGAGGAATTTTCGACGACGAGAAAAACCCGGCGCGATGGGAGGACGAAATGTTACGCTATTATGCGTGCATAGTCGCAAAGTACTCCAACATTGTACAGGCGGCTCTGAAGAAACTCGGCGGACTCGACATCAAAAACATTTTCCCTTCACACGGAACGTTATTCAGGAAGGACATAAAGCAGGTAATATCACTCTACGACAAGTGGAGCAGGCATGAGGGCGATAAAGGCGCGGTTGTTGTGTACGGGTCAATGTACGGAAACACCCGGCGGATGGCTGAAGCAGTCTGCACGGGACTTACGCACGCAAAAATTCAGGACGTGAGACTGTACGACGTATCACGAACGGATCCTTCATATATATTGCGCGACATCTGGAAGTTCAAGGCGTTCGCACTGATGGCCTGCACGTACAACACGCAGTTATTCCCGCCGATGGAAGCATTGTGCTCAAAACTCCTCAGCAGAATCCCGAAGAACAAGTATTTGGGCTTGGCCGGAAGTTACAGCTGGAGCAAGGGAGCATTGACGGTGCTTCAGGAGTTCGCAGCAAAAATCAAGCTCGAAAAAGTCGGGCCGGAAGTTGAGGTTTATGCTTCTCCGACACCTGACGACCTCAAACAATGCTTTGAACTAGGAGTGAATTTGGGCGGAGCTATGGCATGAGCGAATACGTTACGTACCCAAGAAGGCATAATGATTTATGGCTGAATGAGTACAGCACCAACAACCTGAAACTCTCTATGAGGATAAAAGAGTTCCTGCATTCCGAACGCACACCGTATCAGGAACTGTTGATTGCGGACACGTACGAATACGGGCGCGTTATGATGCTTGACGGCGCGTATCAGCTCACCGAAAAAGACGAGTTCACATACTCCGAAATGATGTCGCATGTTCCGTTATGTGCTCACAGAAACCCGGAGAAAGTGTTAATCATCGGCGGCGGGGACGGGGCAATAATGCGTGAAGTCCTGAAACATGACACCGTCAAAAAATGCACCCTCATAGACATTGACGAGAGAGTTATAGAGTGCTCGAAAAAATTTCTGCCTTTTGCGGGGTGTTCGTTCAGTGATGAGCGCGCTGACGTGAAATGCATGGACGCTATGAAGTATATTCACGAGACGCAGGAACGCTATGATGTCGTCATCATCGACAGCACTGACCCTGTAGATTTTGCTGCGGGATTGTTCCAGGCGGGATTTTACGGTGATGTGAAGAGAGTCATGAATGATAATGCTATGCTGTCGGAACTCACCGAGTCGCCGTTCGTTGACCGTGAGCTGATGAGGCAGGCAATACGTGAGATGCGCAATGTGTTCCCGGTTGTGCGAATGTACTGGGGAGCAGTCCCGACGTACCCGGGCGGAATGTGGACGTACGGTATAGCGTCGATGAGTGATGAACCGTCAGAGCCGGTGCGTGAAGTTTCGCCGACAAGATACTACACGAACGACATACACAGAGCATCATTCATACTTCCGCCGTTCCTGAAAGACATGATACAGTAGAAAAAGCTATCCCCCCGGCGTTAATGTCAGGGGGATTTTGTTATGCTCTCTCCTTCAGGTAACTCACGACTTCTTCACGGGAAATACTCACTTGTTCGCCCGTCTTCATGTTCTTCACAGCAACGGTATTATTCTCTAGTTCGTCAGCTCCGATAATGCACGCAAATTCACAAGCTCCGGCATTCTTCATTTGTGCCTTGAAGCTCCGCCCGGAAGTGTCGCATTCAGCCGCAATGTTACTCTTCCGCAGTTCATACGTCAGGACCTGCACAGCCCCGCGCGAATTGTCATCAAGTGCCGCCGCATATACCTTCACGCTTGGCCTTACGCCGAACGAACAGCCCT
>CAJOED010000208.1 GCA_905233335.1 uncultured Synergistales bacterium | reverse complement strand
CGTATCTTGTCGTAATGAGGAGGGGTAAGACGTAACATAATTTCACCGACAGTAATAAATTTCTCCATAAGACAATTCCGCCTCCCTGAAAATATTTTTCCTGCAATTTTACCCTATCTGCAGAATTTCGCGATTATCCCGTCAATATCCGCCGCACTCCGCGAAACATTACATGCCCACTTCCCGAAATGCCCTTCACTGTTCACGGCTCTAATCCAGTCATGAAGCATTGCACGCTTGACTCTGTCCTGTTCGTGTTCCTGTCCTTTTACCTCAAGAATAAGCGTAATATCATTCTCAAGCCGCACAAGAAAATCCGGGAAATACCGCCTTAATACCCCGTTGAACATGTAGCAAACGTGAAACCCAAGATGATCGTTTTTCGCCCACGCTTTGACGTGAGAATTTCTGTCGAGGCTGTATGCTTCAGACTCCTCCCATGTGCTGTCGTATATGCACCTGTTGATGTGTGATTTTTTCGTGAGTCCGTTCGGGCGTGCCGTGTACCATGAATGCATTTCTCCCGTCGAACATTCACGCTTTTTGCTCAATACCGGCCTTATCTCTTCAGTGCTAGTGCTCGTGATGTACTGCCATATGTGCCGTATTATTCTCTCCATGTTCAGGGAGATGATTATCTTCTTTCTGTGTTCGTTCGTGATAAAGAGTTCGGGCGAGATTTTTATTTTTCCGTTGCGCAGATATTTTTCCGTCAAGCCTATAACCTGTCCGAGCAGATTTATCTTCATTCCCTCTTTCTGCCAAGAAGCACTCATCTCATCATAGACACTCCCTGCCGTATCAAAAATTATCTCCTGCATTCTTTTCGCCGCGTATAATCTCTCTATATCTATATCACTGCACATAGATAAATTTGCTTTTCCGTCAACTACAGGGGCAATCTCTACGTTAATGCGCGTGCCGTCAGCTTTCAGTTCAAGAACAGGAATATCATCTACATCAATGCTCAATGTCTGCTTCACGACGTATTCAAGACGCTCCACGTTCGGCCACGAAATTTCGTATTCTCTGCGCTCATCAATGACCTGTATTATGTCCGTCTGTGCTGTCGGTCTCGGCCTGCCTTCTGCATCTTCATGGGGGAGAAACGTAAACGGTATCCCGAAAACATTAACGTACTCCGGCGCAAAAAGTTCACCGTCATTCAGGCGGTCATACGATGTACGCCGCAACCCGCGCCCGACAACCTGCTCACACAACAGCTGGCTCGTGAATGCACGCAGTCCCATTATGTGCGTTACCGTCCGTGCGTCCCATCCCTCCGACAACATGCCGACAGAAATAATATTACGCAGCTGTTCTCCCGTTCTGCCTTCCTGACCGACAGTATCAACAGCTTCACGCAAATAGTCAGTGTCGGAAGAGTTCTCCTCAAGTTTCCGGCTGTCTATGCGCAAAATATTTTCTTCCCCGCAAAGTTCAGGGACATCAATTTTTCCGTGAATGAATGCATACTCGATTCTTGCGGCTGTCTCCGTCCTGTTGGCGGCAGTTATCATCACGGGAGGAGTCTCTCTTCCACTCACGAAATACCTTCTGCCAGTCAAGGCCAAGAACGAAATATGCATTACGCACAAGATCCGGCAGAGATGCTTCACAAGGCTTCGGGGAATTTATATCTGCTTTCACGTCATCATCAGCGTATATGTGATAGAGTTTCGATTTGAACGTTTCCGGGTCAGGCACAGCATTATCATTCACGACAACACGAGGAGTTTTCACAAGCCCCGACTCTATTCCGTCATTCAGGCCGAAATCACTCACTATCCATGAGAATAACCCTTCCTCATCATCACGCCCGCGCCCCGGCACAAACGGAGTAGCAGAAAAATCATAGCACGTCATAATCCCCCTTGCACGATCTATCCTGTCGAGACCCTGAATCCATACTGTAGCTTTTTCGCGCTCGGCTCTCTCTATCTTCTTGTCGTCAGGCTTCACCCTGTACGCATGATGTGCCTCATCGTTAATGACGAGAATATTTTTCGCCCCGGGCATGTCATGCAGAACTTCACGCGCATATGCACTATCACTTTTCGCGCCGATTTTCACGACACTTTTACGCTTTGCAGTCTGCTCTTCACTCTCCCATGACAAAGCCTGCCAGTTATGAATGATGATTTTTCCCTGATTCAGTGCGTAATTCATTTCAGGAGGCACAACACAGAAACGAGCATAATAATTCTCCGGCTCATCCGTCCTCAATACCTGCAGACGTTTCTTCACGGTCAAGTTCGGCGCAACACACATAACGTATTTCGTGAAGCGTTTATCTCGCGGGTAATTCACACTGCTGCAGACCTGCCACGCTATGAGCATACTCATTACTATAGTCTTTCCGCCGCCCGTACATAATTTCGTGCACAATCGCTTGAAGTTCCCGCCGTCGTTAGTGATTATTACGTTCCTCATGTCAGCAGGTGCCTCACACAAAAATATCAGCGTCTCTATTGCGTCAAGCTGGCAGAAAAAAAACGGAAAATAACGCGCCGAATTATCATGCCAGTGTTCTATAAGACGACGGGTAGTATTAGTTATGCCGGGATAATTATTAGCGCGCCACTCCCTTACACGCTCACGGATCCTGTTCACGTTCTCAATCTCGACGAATACGCCCTCATCATCAGAGTAACTTTTCGCTCCCTTTTTCGCGACGAAATACCCCGACAACCTCCGGCCTCCGACACGGTCAAAGTATTTTGTCTCGCTGTTGTACCTCCAGTGCGAAGTCGGCTCTTCATACGGTGAGTTGATGATTAACTGCTTGATTTCCCCGCTCATTATCACTCTGCCTCCTCAACGTCAGATATCTTCATGCCCTCGTCCTGTTCACAGCAATTATTCCCGCCGACGCATGATGAGATTATAATTAGCTGTATGCTCATTCCCACTCTGCCCCACTGACATCAAATATTCTCATGCACTCTATATTTCTGCCGCATGACGAGTTGATTATCAGCTGTATAGTCATTATCGATCTGCCTCCTCAACGTCAAAGATCCTCATGCTCTCTATTCCCCGGTCATCAATAATCTTCACCGCTACCCTTGCTCCCGCCTCAAAAACAAGCGACTCATTCCCCGAATACACATCAAGAAGCTCATCATCAATTTCTGCGCGCAATGTCTTCTTGAGTTTCGTCCAGCCGTCATTCATCGGGAAAAATACCTGCGAGGGGTTTATGTTCATTCCGTCGTAGTCAGGGTCAAGCATCCACATCGCTATCCTGTCAGCATTGCCGGACTCTACTTTGTTCGTCTTCATGTTGTAGTAGTCGAATCCCAGCACACGAACACGATAACCACCCGGCACTTTCACGAAATCCACGTCGGGCTGTCCCACGAGCCAGAATGACTGGTCAGTACGTATCTTCTTCCGCAGGTCAGAAGTCATCAAGTCCGCGTTCATGTTCACCTGCAGGGCTGTAATCTCCTTCATGCGTTCAAGCTGGAGCATCAGCTGTACTCCTTCCGGATCAAACTGGAAAGCAGCAAATATCAGCACATCAGGTTTCAGCATTGCCGCCTCCCGAAACGCCCCGAAAATCCTCCGGCTGTCCATCAAGTTACTCTCATTCGCAAAACATACCGCCGCACTTTTCCCCGCGTCCGTCTCACCTGAAGCATTCAGCCACTTTGTACCGTTCATTGCCTCAAGACGCACAAACCTTACGCGCTCGCCGTTCCTGCCCACTATGCCCGTCGCCAGGAGCTGTTCCCGCCAGTCAGACATTTTCGCTCTATCGTCGGTGTCAGCTTCTGCGGCCTCATCAATTCCGAACACTACGGGTGCAGGAAGTGCCTCTACGGTGAAAGGCCCGGTAATTCGTATGCGTTTCGTGTCTGTTTCGGGCTGATCGTAGAGGGTTTCACGCGCGGGAGGCTCATTGTTCGCTATGGACTTCAGCGTTACGTGCGGGACGGTCTTATACACAAAGCCGCCGGATATGCCCTTGTTCACGTCCGCAAGACGGTAATAGTCGTATGTTGCTGTGAGTAATCTCTGACGTGCGATCGCGACTGCAACCCGTGATGTGTCGCAGGTAATCCACCGCCGCCCCCATTGTTCTGCTACGTATGCTGTTGTGCCGGAGCCGCATGTGATGTCGAGTACGAG
>CAJOED010000207.1 GCA_905233335.1 uncultured Synergistales bacterium | reverse complement strand
TGTTTCATGAAGTCAGCTCCTAAAGATAAGAATAATTTTGCGGGATTATAATTTTTTGCGCGTAATTTGTCGTGGGTTATGGTGCTGTTATTTTTGTGAGTGTTCTATGGCCTCGCATAAAAAATACCCCCTGCATTACACAAGGGGCATGAAAATATTTCGTTCGTTATGCCTGTTCCTGTTCCGGCTTTGTGCTGAAGTGGAACATCACTATTCCCAGTGGCGGAAGTGTCAGCATGAGTGAGTACGGCATGTTGCTGCAGCCGACCATTTCTGCCTCCATACCTCCGCAGTTGCCGAGTCCGCCTCCGCCGTATTTCGTCGCATCACTGTTCAGAATTTCCTTCCAGAATCCCGAACGAGGTACACCGACACGATACCCGTAACGTGGTACAGGCGTAAAGTTCGCGGCACAAAGTATATACTCGTCGTCGCTCTTGCCCTTCCTCAACCACACGATAATGCTCTGCTGCCAGTCAGAACAGTCTACCCACTTGAATCCGTCCGGCGTGAAGTCAAGCTCATAGAACGGCGGGTACTCTTTGTACGCTTTGTTGAGATCCCTCACCCAGTCCTGAATGCCTTTGAAGTCGTCCTTCTGCAATAAGTGCCATTCGAGAGCCGAGTCATGATTCCACTCTAACCCCTGAGCAAATTCACCGCCCATGAACAATAACTTTTTGCCCGGGTGCGCCCACATGTAACCGTAAAGCAGCCTCAAGTTCGCGCGTTTCTGCCACCAGTCGCCCGACATCTTGTTGATGAGCGAGCCTTTCCCGTGAACGACCTCATCATGCGATAACGGAAGCATAAAGTTCTCACTGAACGCGTACCATATGGAGAACGTCAGCTGATTCTGATGCCAGCTCCTATATACAGGCTCAAGGCTCATGTAGTCGAGTGTGTCATGCATCCAGCCCATATTCCACTTCATGCCGAAGCCCAAGCCGCCCAAGAAAACAGGTCGTGTTACCATCGGCCAGTCTGTGCTCTCTTCCGCTATCGTCTGCACCGTACCGAAACGCCCGAAAATTTCGCTGTTCATGTCGCGGAGTAAGGAGATTGCTTCAAGATTCTCACGGCCGCCGTAAATGTTCGGAACCCACTCGCCGTTTTTGCGGGAATAGTCCAGGTACAGCATGGAGGCTACAGCGTCAATTCGTAGTCCGTCCGCGTGGTACTGATCGATCCAGAAAGCCGCCGACGAAATCAGATAACTTCTTACCTCATTGCGCCCGTAGTTGAAGATGTAGCTTCCCCAGTCAGGGTGATAGCCTTTGCGGGGGTCTTCATGTTCGTAGAGGGCTGTTCCGTCGTAGCGTGCGAGGCCGAAATCGTCCGTCGGGAAGTGGCTGGGCACAAAGTCGAGAATTACCGCAATGTTCTTCTTGTGCAGTTCGTCGATGAGGTACATGAGGTCTTCAGGTGTTCCGTAACGGGCTGTCGGGGCAAAGTAACCGAGCGTCTGATAACCCCATGAGCCGTAGAACGGGTGCTCCATCAACGGGAGGAACTCTACAGCGTTGAAGCCCATATCCTCACAGTAGCCGGGGAGTTCTTCTGCCATTTCGCGGTAAGAGAGCGAGAGTCCGTCGTCCCAGTGCCGCCTCCATGAACCCATATGAACTTCATAGACACTCAAAGGAGCCGACAAGTTCATTTTTTCGCCGCGATGTGAAAGCCATTCACCGTCGCCCCACTCGTATTCAGGCCAGTGAGTTATTGATGATGTTCTCGGAGGAAGTTCAAACGCACGGCAGAAAGGATCCATTTTGTCTTTGTACTCGCCGTGTGAGTTCTTGATGTGGAATTTGTACAGCTCCCATTTCTTGAGGTCGGGAATAAAGCCTTCCCATATGCCTGAACCGTCCCATCGTGCCGCCAAAGGATGTGCACCGGGATCCCAGCCGTTGAAGTTTCCGACGACGCTGACTTCCTGAGCATTAGGTGCCCATACGGAGAATGCAACGCCTTCTGTCCCGTCTGAAGGGTCAGTGAATTTCTGTGCGCCCATCTTCTCGTAAAGATGATAGTGCGTCCCCTGCTTGAACAGGAAGATGTCATAGTCGGTTAATGGTGATACGCCATGCCTGATGTTACCGGCCATTGATATATTACCCCCTTGTGTGAATTGAATTTGTGAACGTGTATAAATTGTAAGTGATTATCACGCTTTATTCAATCAATTCAAGGGCGTATTTGTTGCGAAAGTATTTTTTTTCGTATCGTGTTGTCGAACGGCCATAGTGCTCCGAGCTTGTAGTCCCACTCATCAGGAACAAAAGGAGAGAAGCCGTTTGCACCCGTAAAAGTCATCTCCCCGAAATATATATGACTATCGACGTAATATAAATCTACTCTTAACTGCTCAAAGCCACTGCACAAAATTTTCACTATGCGTTTCATATCATCGAATTTTTCAGGCGGTGAGATTTCTTTATCTGTATTGCGTAAATTTCTGTCCTTGTTGAACGGCTGTAATTCCCAGTCCATATTGTATACGTTGCGCCGGTGATCTCTTCGTCTGTCAACATCTACCCAGCAGAAAACAGGCTCGTTGTTCAGGCACGTAAATTTGTAGTCATTTATTGCTTCACCCATATATTTCTCGATGATGATTTTAGGCTGTATCT
>CAJOED010000206.1 GCA_905233335.1 uncultured Synergistales bacterium | reverse complement strand
CCGTAGACGTCCTTGACCTCAGAGATCTGGCAGAAGGCATAGCCTGATATTGACCCTCCATCGTCATAGACAAATATAGGGTTGTTGGAGTCTTTGAACATTGCCTCTAACTCTTGCTCGTCATATTTGGTTGTGTCGGGTCTGAACAAGTCGGGACGTATGTAGTGGTGTACCATGTAGACGAAAAAAGATACGTTGTGAATGTTCTTCATGTCCTTCACGGCAAACGCAACATAGACGACATCATATAGCCCCATGCAGCAGAGAATCGCAAAGTTCAACCGCATACTGAAGATCCGTGAAGACAGCCGCAAAAACGAACAGGCCATACTCGCCGCAGAAAGAAGCGAGGAACGTGCAGTCATGGCTCACATCTCACAGCTTGAGGGCGAAAAAGCACAGGCCATTCAGGACTTCAGCACGACGGGCGCAAAAATGATTTCAGCGAATGACTTATGGTTTCAGAGACAGTTCATCGACGCAATAGACACGGACATTGTGAAGGGCAAACATTCACTTGATGAGGTACGCACACGCATAACAGGAACAGAAGCACGACTGGTAGAACGGCACAGGGACGTAAAGATAATGGAGACGTATATAGATCACCTCAAAGAAGCAGACTTTCAGGAACAGCTCGGAATAGAACAGAATGAACTTGATGATATAGCTACAATGCAATTTTCACACAAAGGAGGATACTAATTCATGATAGGCCCTAACATGACGAACATAACGCGTGTACTAAGCCGCATAGAAGAGATTAACCGTCAACTCATGCCGGAATTGTACCAGAACACCGCGCCCATAAAGAGCAAATTCGCCGACGCACTCAATGAGGCCAGCCGAGTCCCCCGACGAGCACAGAGCAATATATCCGGCAAAACGAGCTACACAGAATTACGCGACATCATCGACGAATGCGCAGAAAAGTACAACGTCGACAACGAACTTATACGCGCAATGATACAGGTGGAGTCCGGGTGGAACACTGACGCTGTGTCGAACAAGGGCGCGCAGGGTCTCATGCAGTTAATGCCGCGTACTGCCGCAATGCTCGGAGTGATTGACCCGTTCGACCCCGTACAGAATATAGAGGGCGGCGTAAGATACATTTCCGACCTTACCGACAAATATAGGGGGAATGTTGAGAAGGCACTTGCTGCTTACAACGCTGGGCCTGCACGAGTGGACTCCGGCAATATCCCGGAAGTGTCGAAACGTTACGTGAAAAACATCATGGCAATCTACAAAAGATTGAGGGAGGCTGGTTAGTATGGCAGACGAACGAACACAAGAACAAGCTGCACCTTCCGAACCTGTAGTCCGCAAGAAAAAGAAAAAGAAGAAGCTCGGCAAGTTCACGTTTTTGCTGTGGATGTTACTGCTTGCACTTGGTACTGCTACGGGAATGCACCTCAGCGGAATTTGGGACGGCAGGCCTCTGTTTTGGACTCTGATTCCCAAAGTGCCGTATTTCGGGCCTCAACTAGCGGAGTTCTTTCAGGTGCCGGAGTTCTACGCTTTGAGTGTCGAGGAACGCAGAGCAGTAGAGCTTGAGCAGTGGCAGAGGAGGCTTGACGCGCAGGAACGGGCACTTGAGAGCGATGATGTTTCGCGTATGCTGGTGTACGAGAACAGAGAGCAGGCACTCGTGGAGTTGTCGCGGGACGTTTCGCGGAGGCAGAGAAGACTCCGTGCACAGGAAGCAGAACAGGCCGGGTCTGACTCTTCAGGGCCGACGGAGACGGAGCAGGAACTCATGAATCAGGTTGCGCGGACGTACCAGGACATGTCAGCACGTAATGCGGCGGCAGTCGTCGAACAGTTGCGCGATGCTATGGCGGTGGAGTTGTTGATGAGGCTTCCGAATGACGCACGAGCTTCAATCATGGGAAAGATTAAGCCCGCAAAGGCAGCAAGGATTACAGAGCTAATGGCACAGCCCCGACAACGTTAATAATGAAGGAGGCTTTTTCATGTCATCAGAAATTTTTGCGTTTGTGAACGTTCAGACACAGACGAATACACCTATACAGCAGGACATTACGACACAGCCGGAAAACACTGAATTACTGCCGGGACTGTTCGACAGCATAATGACGGAACTCACAGCGTCAACAGTAACGGAGGAAATACAGCCGGAGATTTTCCCGGACACACAGCAGGTTATGACGTTTGCTGGGAATAATTCATTTTCGGGGTCAGTGATTGATATTCTTGCGGGAATGAACACGGAGCAGGATATGACTCCGCCGCCGGAACTCCCTGAAACAGAAACGCCGCAAATGATAGACGTTCCCGAAAAGGTCAGCGATGTCGTGAGCCTCGTGAAAAATTTTGTTGCGGAACATGAAGATTTCAGCGCGCCGGAAATCATGCAGGAGTTATCACAGCTCGTTGATGATGTTAATGAAGTTATCGCTGAGCTTCCTGAAGAGTTACAGCAGGAAATTCACGAGGTACTTGATGAGGTTATTCGTGTTGTGAATGACAACGAGCCGGACGCAAAACAAAAAGTTACTGCACTCATCTCATCACTCACAGAGCACGCCGAAGCACCGAAACCACGCGCGGCATCTCCTGCACTTGATGACGACGACGACACAGACGACACAGACACCGCCGAAACTCC
>CAJOED010000205.1 GCA_905233335.1 uncultured Synergistales bacterium | reverse complement strand
TTGTGAGAATATTAGGGTGTGTCCTTGCTGACGGTGGCAGCGTGAGAGTGTCGGTGTTATGTGTTTGTAGTATACTTTACGCATTTTCACACGAAAGGAAAAATTTTTCGCATGGACATCAAGAAACTTAACCAAATATACGAGGGCAAAGCAAAGAAAGTTTTTGCCACCGACAACCCGGAGTATTACATCGTGGAATACAAAGACGACGCAACAGCCTTCAACGGCCTTAAGCATGGGACAATCACCGGCAAGGGCATAATCAACAACAAGATGAGCAACATGATGTTCACTCTTCTCGAAAAGCACGGAGTCAGGACTCACTTTGTCGAACAGGTAAGCGACCGTGAGACTATTGTGCGTGCAGTGAAGATTGTACCGCTCGAAATCATCATCAGGAACGTAGCGGCCGGGTCATTCTCGAAACGTTACGGTGTTGAGGAGGGCAGAGAATTATTGTGTCCGACGCTCGAATTTTCCCTGAAGGACGACGCACTCAATGACCCGCTGATCAATGACAGTCATATAATCGCTCTCGGTGTTGCTTCGGAAAAAGAACTTGCTGACATTCGGACACTCGCATATAAAGTTAATGATGTCCTCAAAGAATTTTTCTGTTCTGTCGGAGTGAAATTGATTGACTTCAAGATTGAGGCAGGAAGACTCCCCGACGGAACAATAATACTTGCTGATGAGATTTCCCCTGACACCTGCAGATTCTGGGACGCAAAGACGAACGAGAAACTCGACAAGGACAGATTCCGGCGTGATATGGGAGGAGTAGAGGAAGCATATCACGAAATATTCACGAGAATTAGCAATGTCTGACGAGATAAACGAGGAGTGCGGAGTGATAGGGGTATATTGCAGCGACGAGAACAGGAACGCGGCTCACCTAGTGTATTACGGGCTTTATGCGTTGCAGCACAGGGGGCAGGAAAGTGCCGGGATTGCGGCGAACTGTCAGGGAGTTATGGACTTGCGGAAGGGACTCGGACTTGCCGGTGAGGTCTTTCGGGGGGAAACGTTCGGGGATTTTCCCGGAAACATCGCGATCGGACACGTGAGATACTCTACAGCAGGAGACGGAAGCGCAAGAAGTGCACAGCCATTAGCGGCATCGTGTCGTTTGGGTGAAATCGCACTTGCCCACAATGGAAATCTCGTGAACGCCGAGAGCCTGCGCGAAATGTTGACGGACGAGGGCGTAATCTTTCACACGTCGACGGACTCCGAATCCATCCTCAACCTTATATGCCAGCACGGGAGCAGGGGAATTGAGAGCGGCATCAAGAACGCTATGAGCCTCATCAAGGGCGCGTATGTCCTCGTAATAACTATCGGCGATAAGTTAATCGGCGTGAGAGATCCATACGGCCTTCACCCTTTGTGCGTCGGAAAACTCCCGGAAAATTCCGGCTTTGTTCTTGCGTCGGAAACATGTGCACTTGAAGCCCTCGACGCTGATTTTGTGCGTGATGTTCAGCCCGGCGAAATAGTCATCATCGACAAGGACGGACTTCACAGCATAGAGCCTTCGCGCTGGTGCAGAAAGAATTTGTGCGTTTTCGAGCTGGTATATTTTGCGCGCCCTGACTCTATCGTCGACGGTGTGAGCGTGTACGAGTTCCGTCGGCATTGCGGCATGAAGCTGGCGGGACAAAGAAAGATTGACGCTGATGTAGTTATGGCTGTTCCTGATTCGGGTATTCCTGCGGCCATAGGTTATGCGGAGGCTTCCGGCATTCCGTACGGTGAAGGGTTAATCAAGAACAAGTACATGGGTCGGACGTTCATTCTTCCGTTGCAGGAGATGAGAGATGACGCAGTACGAATCAAGCTCGCTACGATAAAGCGCAACATTGAGGGCAAGAGGTTAATCATCATCGATGACTCTATCGTTCGCGGGACGACTTTACGCCGTATCGTGAAACACTTGCGGGACGCGGGAGCAAAAGAAATTCACGTGTGCGCGGCCTCACCTGAAGTGAAGTATTCGTGCTATTTCGGGATTGATACGCCACACCGGGAGAAATTAATCGCCGTACAGAAATCACCTGAAGAGATCTGCGAATATCTAGGAGCTGATTCATTGACGTATCTTAGTGAGGAAAGTCTGCGGGAAGTATGCAGGGAAGATCTATACTGCAAGGCATGTTTTGACGGAAATTACCCGATGGAAGTGCCCGCGTTTTAGTTGGGCGTGATACAATATAGAAGCTCTGCGGGGGTGGCGGAATGGTAGACGCGCCAGACTTAGGATCTGGTGGAGTAATCCGTAGGGGTTCAAGTCCCCTCCTCCGCACCATAAATTTTGGGAAACAAGCCGGGTACACGAAAAGCCCGGCATAATTTTTCATGTTTACTTGTTCAGAAAAGCGTTCACTCTCTCCTTCACGCGAGAACCGTCCGCCTGACCTTTTGCCTTCTGCATTACCGCCTTCATGAGTCGTCCCATGTCTTTGGGCGAACTTGCGCCGATTTCCCCTGCTGCAGAACTAACCATAGCGTCGATTTCGTCATCACCGAGCTGTTTTGGCAGGTACGGTGAGAGAATTTCTATCTCTGCAAGCTCACTCTCTGCTCTATCTTCTGCTCCTCCGGCCCTGTATTGTTCCGCCGCGTCCTTTCTCTGCTTGATGAGCC
>CAJOED010000204.1 GCA_905233335.1 uncultured Synergistales bacterium | reverse complement strand
TTTCGGTGTCGATAATTATATTCAGTTCGAGCCGTTTTTTTCTTCTTTCGGCGGACATCAGGTAAAAAAACGTAACACTTTGAGGGAAAGAATAAAATATTTTCTGCGCGTTATAGGTGTGCTTGATACTCTGAAGTACATTCGCGATTCTTGTACTCCCAAGCCGGAAGAAAAACTCTCAATACATGATTACGACGAAATGTGGAAGAGAATATTAGCGTTCAAGGTAGATGATTCACGACTCATTGCCGGAACACTCAAGGACTGGGACAATACACCGCGCCGCAAAACTGCCATTGCAGTTACTGGTGCAACGCCTGAAAAGTTCAGGGAGTACATGCGACTTTTTGTGCAGAAAGTCAAGCGTGAGTACAATTACCCCTATATATTTCTTGACGCTTGGAACGAATGGGGAGAAGGCGCATATCTTGAGCCTGACGAACGTTACGGCTATGCTTGGCTTGAGGCTCTGCGTGATGCTCTGATATAATTAGCTCATTCACAACAAAATCAGGAGGGCAATATATTTATGGATTACGCAAAGGAATCACTAAGGCTTCATGAGCAGTGGAAGGGAAAAATTGAGGTCATCTCCACTGTCCCCGTCGCAACAAAAGATGATTTATCCCTCGCATACACACCCGGAGTAGCTGAACCCTGCCTGGCGATTCAGAAGGACATCAACAGGAGCTACGAACTCACGCGCCGTCATAATCTCTGTCTTGTCGTTACGGACGGAAGCGCAGTACTTGGACTCGGCGACATCGGCCCCGAAGCTGGTATGCCCGTCATGGAGGGAAAGTGCGTCCTGTTCAAGGCGTTCGGCGGAGTTGACGCATTCCCGCTCTGTGTGAAGACAAAAGACGTTGACGCATTCGTTGAGACCGTATACAACATTTCGGGGTCATTCGGCGGGATTAACTTAGAGGACATCGCCGCACCTCGTTGTTTCGAGATTGAGCGCAAACTCAAGGAACGCTGCGACATTCCGATATTCCACGACGACCAGCACGGGACAGCAGTAATCACTCTTGCGGGACTCATCAACGCACTTAAGGTTGTCGGCAAGGAGATGGGAAAAATCAAAATCGCGGTCAACGGTGCAGGAGCGGCGGCAATCGCAATCACGAAACTTCTCATATCGGCGGGCGTAAAGAACGTTACACTTTGCGACAGAACGGGCATAGTCTACAAGGGACGCGAAAAGGGCATGAACTGGATCAAGTCCGAAATGGCAGAAATCACGAACCCTGAAGGCTTGAAGGGCGGACTTGCGGACGCTATGAAGGGTGGTGTCTGCTCCTAACTCCGTAAGTCAAGACATGGTACGTTCAATGGCAAAAGACCCGATAATTTTTGCGTGTGCAAACCCGACACCCGAAATTTTCCCAGACGACGCAAAAGCAGCAGGAGCAGCAGTAATCTCAACAGGACGCAGCGACTTCCCGAATCAGATTAACAACGTTTTAGCGTTTCCGGGAATTTTCAGAGGGACGTTCGACGTGAGAGCCAGCGACATCAACGAGGCTATGAAGGTTGCGGCATCAAATGCGCTTGCTTCACTGGTAGAGCCGGACAAACTTAGCCCGGATTATATAATCCCTGCGGCATTCGATCCCAGAGTCGGACCGGCAGTGTCAAAGGCTGTTGCAGAAGCGGCGAGGAAATCAGGAGTAGCAAGATTATAGCGAGGAACTTTCACAATGTCAGAAGAATATAGCGGCTTCAAAATATTCAATCTTCCGCCTAAATATTTCTGCATGTTCGCGGCCGTAGTGTTACTTGCTACAATGCTCGGCGTACTTCCTGCGGGCATGGCGGGCTGTTTTGCGTTCATGATGGTGTGCGGTGCGATACTTCAGGAACTCGGCGACAGATTACCCATCGTAAATTCATTCTTGGGCGGCGGGCCTGTAGTTATCATTTTCGGTATGGGCTACCTGCGCTACATGAACTTTTTCGGCGTTTTCGACATTTTCTCCGGGTTGATAGCAAAGCCCGGTTTCACTGCTACCCTCATGAAGAACATTGATACATTCTTCAAGCCGACGGGAGCATTTCTTGATTTCTACATTGCGGCACTGATTACCGGCTCCATTCTCGGAATGAACAGAAAATTACTCCTGAAAGCGGCGGCTCGTTACTTCCCGGCAATTTTCGGAGCTATCGCGGTGTCGTTCGGACTTGCTGCGGCGGCAGGACATTTCTCCGGCTTCGGTGTCGTGAAAGCCATTCTGTTAATCGCACTTCCTATTATGGGCGGCGGTATGGGCGCGGGTGCTGTTCCGTTGAGCAAGATATTCGAGTCTTCCGGCACAATGACAGCAGAACAGGCAATCTCAATCATGAATCCTGCTGTAGCTATCGGCAACGCAACATCAATAGTTCTTGCCGGTATACTCACAAAAATACTCATCGGAAAATTCATGAACGGCAACGGCTCACTCATGAAGACGGGCGCGAATGATGACCCTGCAGAGTTCGAGGTTTCGCCTGAGATGCAGGCCAAGCGCGACAAAGTTACAGTTACGAACTTGGGAATAGGTCTTCTCGTTGCTACGTCATTCTTTGCGTGGGGCTATATCGTTGCGGGCGTATGGATTAAGTTAGTGCCGTCCGTGAACATTCATGCTTATGCGTGGATGATTATAACCGTCGCTATCTGCAAAATATTCAACGTACTCCCTGAATTTATAGAAGTCGACTGCTATCAGTGGTTCCAGTTCGTAATGAAAAATCTTACGTCAATGCTCATGGTCGGTATAGGCTTATGCTATTTGAGTCTTGATGTCGTAATTGAGAGCTTCTCTATGACGTATCTGCTTCTGTGCTTCCTGTCATGCATTGGCGCGTTCGTCGGAGCGGCATTAATAGGTGCGTTCGTGGGCTTCTATCCTGTTGAGGCAGGAATTACGGCGGGTCTTTGCATGTCGAACATGGGCGGAACGGGCGACGTTGCTGTTCTGTCTGCGGCACATCGTATGGAGCTTATGCCGTTTGCGCAGATTTCTTCACGTCTCGGCGGCGCAATAATTCTCATCATAGGGAGCCTCATGCTGTCGACGCTGGGAAGTATGCTGTAAGAATTGTGCAGTGATAAATACACCTTCAGGACTGTAGAAGTTCATACGCTTCATATAAGGGATTTCGGCGGCGAGAGAATAATACAGTCATTGGGTGAAGAGAGAACTTTTGAGATAAGTACGGCTCGTGCTCGTGAAGAGTTGCGGGCTGTGCTTTTCCCCCGAAAAAAAATCTTCCGTGAGTGCCTTCCGTTTTTGTTGATGATAGTAATCGGTGCGGTAATGTGTATGCTGTTGTCGTTCCGTGATGTCATGCCGATGTTGCGCGTGCTTGGCGTGTTATGTGTGTTTGTCGGTGTGTCCGGGAGCGCGGGAAAAGTGCGTGATATTTTGCGTGAACGTGATAGACTTGCGGGAATGAGTGAAGATGACGCACTGAAATATTCGGCGTGGCGTTGTGTGCTGAAGAGTGCGCCGAAAAAGTACAATGACAACGACATAACTTATGTAACGTATGAAGACATTTGCAGGCTTGATGCTGATACGCTGGCAGAAAAATATAATCTCCTTCCGGCTATTGCGAAAAAATTGCGTGGTGTATGAAGGACAACAACATAACACATAAAGTACATTCGCGGGCTTGACCTGCTCAAGAGATGACACATACGGCCTTCACGACTCACATAACGTTCACGGTCTGACACGCTCACAGAAAGTTCACGCACTCCATGACGACACGCAACACAACAGAATTTGCGCGGTGTATAATGTGTTCGTGATATTCCCATAACAAATTAACATAACAGGAGGTGCAGAACTCAATATGAAGTCATCGTGCGGACGTTATTAATTTCGCGTTTTCTCCGCACGTCCCGGGAAAGAGTTAGCCCCCCCTTACGTATTAATGCTATCCCAACACAATATAGCGGA